>JAISEL010000025.1 GCA_031264185.1 Deltaproteobacteria bacterium | reverse complement strand
CAAATGTACATGGAATTCTTAAACAATTGCAAAACGATCATTCAAAAGTTAAAAAAATTTTTGACCATGATAAAATTAAATACGCGAAAGTCGAGGCGAAACCAAAGAATAAATAGATTCTCATATTATCCGCCGGGGTAATATAATGGCGGCCCGGTTCAAGTCGGCTTTTTCCCTGCTGAAAGTCCAGTTTTATCCCTGCTTTGCCTTTGTTCCTGCTTTCCTGCCAAATGCCGCTTCGGTTTTTATGCGCTCTAAATCGGCTGACCTGCGGTTAGGAGTTAAGGCATTGCCTGTCAAGTGAACCGATTTCGATCTCAGCCGCATTTAACCGGCTGGCGTATTTTGAAGTATGGACGGATTCAATGCCCTTTAAGGCATGTTCAGCTTTCGCATGCCGTAATATTTCATAAAACTGCTTTGCATTGTTAGCGTTCAAATTATCTGAAGCCAGATATAATTTTTTGCTGTTTCGGTGCTTTTCAATGACGTAATGCGGTTAACAAAATCAGCTTCAGATCGTATTTCCGTTGCCGCGGCATGACAGGATCAACGCCAATAAACAAGCTGCGAGCTGCTTTGCGGAAGCATTCGCGGTCAATCTCACTTGCCTTCCCAGACGTTGCCGCTATTGGCTTCCTGGCCGGCGAATCGGCGAAAAGCTGCCTAGTTTTTTCACCGGCGCATGCCGCATGGCAGTTCCTGCTGGAGGGAAGAGCGCAAAAGTCCGGAATTTTATGCATTCTCTCCCTGTATTCAGGCGTTAGATCCCGGACACGCCGCATTTTGTGACGCCGGAGCTCAAGGCTGTTTCTTTAAAGCCAGCCGAACTGCATCCCGGCTGACCTGTTTTTCCGTGAGCTGACAAAATTCTTCGGCAAGGAGCCTTGCAGTCCTCCTTGAGAAGCCGTCAGGCGGAATTGAGCATGCCAGGGCAGCCCATTTTGCTTTGCCGCCGCCTCCATATTTAACAGGCTGCCCTGATTGCGGATTATCGCTGATTGGCATCTGGAGCCCATCCGTCAGGCAGGCTCTTCTTGCACTCCCTATGACCGGCCTGCTGATTTGCAGAGCAGCGATAATCGGATCCTCAGAGGCCTTTTTGTCCGGAGCCAGTAATATCTGAGATCTGAGCGCCGCCATGAAGTCAATTGCTCCTGAGCGGGCTGTCCGCTGGAGTTTGCCCCTGTCTTCACCGGTCAATTGAGGTTCAGTCTGGCGCACAGTGTGCCTCCCGGATGAAAAGCGTCATTGGAAGCATAGAGCGCAAAACTAATTTGTCAAAGCGCCGGGGCCAGAAAATCCTCCCGTCCCCGCTTCATCCTGAAGCATGAGATGAGCGGGCAGAATCCGTTTACTTTTTAGGAGAGCCTTTTCCATCTCCCAGAAATTGCGCTTCCTTCTCAGCTGCTGTCAGACAGTTGCGCCTGCCTCCCCATTCCTTTTCAGGTTGGGGATTTCCAATCCTTTCCATGCCATGTGAAAACAGTCTTGATGCCAATGCCTGAGGCGGTGCCGGCAGTCTCTTCCCTTGTACGGCTGAAACCGCCCGTAACATAGTCCTTACAGGATAAGAACAAAATGAAAGCATGAAGAAAAAAACAGAACGTTTTGTAAACTATTTAAAACCGAAGATAAGAAAAGCAATGATGATAATCACAGCGAATCAACCCATTCCTGCAATGATTTCTTGTCTAAATTTGACAGCCGCAGAGCCTCAAGAAGATCCAGGCAGTAGACTAAAAGATCCTGGTTCGTCTGACCGTGCAGAATCGGTTCTGGAACGGACTGAAGGTGGACGACAGGAGGGTAGCAGGAGCTATTCGGCGGACGGACGGCACAGCTGCTCAAAGACAGCGTCAGGAGCCGTCAGGGTGCTGGTTATCGGACGCCACAGCGGCCAAGGGGCCGTGCGTCTTAAATGCCTGGAACTGGGCCTGGATTATCCTCCGGAAAAATTGAAGCGGCTTCTTGGACGGGTGAGAATTATGGCCGCTTCTTTGGAGAGATCTCTCTATGACGATGAATTTTTGGCCCTGGCCGGGAACAGTGCGGAAGCCTGAAAAGCAGCCTCTGACGGTCAGGCTGGTGGACACCACCCTCCGGGACGGCGAACAGGCCCCGGGATTGGCTTTTTCCTCTAAGACCCGCCTTTCTTTGGCCATGGCTCTGGACAGGGGCGGAATTTATCAGCTGGAGACGGGCTGTCCGGCTATGGGTCAGCCGGAAGAAGAAAAAATAAGAGATATCAAAATGGCGGTAAGCGGAGCCAAGATTTCGGTCTGGAGCCGGATCCGGCGGTCGGACGTTTTAGCCTCCCTAAGGACTTACGCGGACATAATCCATCTGTGCCTGCCGGTGACTGAAAATCATCTGACCGGAAAGCTCGGAAAATCCTGGTCCGGGATTATAAGGGATCTGACCGAATGTTTGGAGCTGATCAGGCAGGACAGCGCCCAAACCCAGGTCAGCGTTGGGCTGGAGGATATTTCCCGGGCCGGTCCCGAAGAAATAGTCCGGGCCGCTGAAATATTGCGGAAACTGGCCGTTTTCCGGGTCAGAGTGAGCGATACAGTCGGGATATTGACTCCAAGCCGGACCAGAAGCCTGGTGGGCTTTTTCGTCAATGAGGGTTTTGAAGTGGAATTTCACGCTCATGACGACTTGGGGTTGGCTGAGGCCAATACCCTGACTGCGGGTCTGGCCGGGGCCAAATATCTTGACACCACCCTGGGCGGGATAGGGGAGAGAGCCGGAAACTGCGGCCTGGCCCGCCTGATTGCCGTAAGCGAAGGTCAGCTGTCCTTGGGGCTGACCTTGAGCCAGGCCGAGGCGCTGGAGTCCTCGCTGACCGTCAAGGCCGCTCGCCGGGCCTATATCCTAAAAGCCATCAATTCCCTGAAGTCAGGCGGAATACCGGAAGAAACCGGTCATGAAAGTTAATGATGCCATGAGCGATCCTTCACCCCGGCCGGAGACGGTCATTCCTTCAGGCTATAAGATCGGCCTGACGGAAAGCGGCGGAAAAATCGGTCCCTTGCCGGGTTCGGCCAGACTGCGGGTCCTGGTTTTTCAGAAGGGGCGATTTGAAATGCAGGAAATTTGGGATTTGGCCGAATTCGGGCTCGATCGGGCTGGAGAGGTCCCGGAGGACGCCCCCTGGCAGCGGCTGAAATCAGGGAAAAGCTGGCGCGGTTTTTGCTGAAAGCCGGCGATATCCGCATTCTCGCGGCTGAAAATGTGGCCGGAATAATCAAAAGGCGCTGGCTGACTCAAGAGGGCCGCTGTTTGCTGGAAGGCGATTTCGAGCCGGCCGGTTTGCCCGGCTTGGTCAGTTCGGTCCTTTTGGGGGAACTGGCGGGAGTTGAGGCGGCCCCGGAGGGCGAGCCGGAAAAATCGAGCCGGCCGGCTGACCTCCAAGCCTTTCGGCCCCGAGAAATCATACCAGGAGAGTATTATCTGGATCTCCAAAAAGCCCTGGCCATGTTTCCGCGAATGACCTCCAAAAAGATCCTCCTACCGTTTTTCCGGGAGATCCCATTTCAAAAATTGACCGTCAGGTTTGATCATCTTCCGCCATGGCTGCCGCAGGCCGCCAGGTCGTCAGGTTTCTCCTGCTGCGCTGAAGAAGCCGATTCCGGGGGGCTGGTTTTTGTCATAAGCGGTAAAAGGATGCGGCCGCCGAAAAATGGTTCTCGGTAACCTTTGACTGGCAGACTGAAACTCTGAAGCTTGACAGGCTGATCAGCCTGGCAGAAAAAGTATATATTATGCATTTGGATAGGGCTAAGGAAAAAGCGGAGAACTTGATTTTCAGCTGTTACTGAGGATAATGAAAGGGCCCGGCATTCGATAAAGCGGCCGAGGAAAAATGTACGCAATCAAATTGACCGCAGAGGAAAAGGAAGGCCTGAAAATACTGTAGCTTGCCCTGAAGACTGACTCCAGGACGCTTTTTCCGCCAGAGTTCCTTTTTGGAGCGAGCCTGAGCCTGAAAAGTCCCTGGGCGGATGAACGAGTCATCAGGCGGCTCTTATTGCTGATTACATACAGTCATTAGAGTTGCTTTTTATCGTAAGAATATTTATATAATGATAAATAAGAATATTACGCAATAATAAGTTTAATATACATCTATTTACTGGTAATAAATATATAAATACATCTTTTTATTAAATATTTATATATGTTAAATATATAAATAACAATTAATATGGTGTGTTATTGGTGATTAAATGCTTTATGCGGTTATTTCATTAATATTATATTTACGCTTAAAAAAGTGTTATATAATGTTATTATGACAATTACATGACCTAATTAACAGTAAAGGCAGCAATTATTTCTATAAATGCATTGCTTGGTATGATTTTTAAATTAAGGATCATCCGGAATTTGACTCCGGTCAGACCTTAACAACGGGGCGGCCTTGTGTTAAACTGAGACAACCTGAAGGTCACCTGAGGCTTGGCTGTCGGTCCTGCGCTTGTTTTTTAAGGTGAACTGGGTATTTGGCCCACATCCTCTAAAGTTCTGCTTTGAAGATTTTTTTGTTATATTGGAAAAAATCCAGTATCAGAATAATCCGGTTTTTTTCAGCTCTAGAGACTTGTGATTATATTGACCGTCCGGGTTTTTGGCCGGACAGAGGTTAGGTGCGGTGCTTTTACCTTTAAATGGAGATATACGATAAATGGCCGAAGGTTTTTCTAATGCTCGGTCTCAGCTGGCGGATATGATCGATCCGTCTTTGGAGAAACAGCCCAGCGATCTCCTGCCGGCCGGTTTTGACCCCCATCAGTCTATGCGCGTTCTGGCCGATTATTTACGGAATCTGGAGACTGTCTTTACGGATTTGCGTAAGAAAACCACCATCCAGCACCGGCAAAACGAGGCCTCCTTAAGGGCTACGACCAAGGCCAAAGAAGATTTGGAGCAGGAAAGGGACCGTCTGACTAAAGACCTTCTGAATCTGACCGCCCAGCTGGAAGAAATGGAGAGCGCTCTTCTGACCGCCAGCCAGAAAGTCGGCAGTTACGAAAAGCAGGTCAAAAAGCTGCACCGGGACAATGAGGAACTGGAAAACCGTCTTATCCAAAGGGATAATGACAATAATTTCCTTCAGTCGGAAATGGACCGCCTGACCAAGGATTTTGAGACCGTCAATTCCAGTTTAATCAACATGGGAAACAGGGTGGATGGGCTGGAACGGAAACTGGCTACCGAAAGAAGCCAGACTCTGACCCAGGAAAAAGAGTGCCGGCGCCTTAATTCCTCTCTCATGGAAGCTCAGGGCAAAAATCAGATTCTGGAAGGCAAACTGACCGAACTGGCCTCCAAGCACGGCGAAGAGATGAAAAAGCTCTCCGATCGCTTAGGCACCGATACGAAGCACGAAGTGGCCATGCTAAAAAAGCGGGTCAAAACGGCTTTGACTCCGGAAATAAACGATCTTGACAAAATGTCTTCCGATAAGCTGTCGGCCGAATTGGCCAGCAATTTACGGGCCTTAATCAGCCGCTTTTTAGCTAAATTGCATCAGGCCGGGTTTGAACTGAAATAGGGGTTTAAATTTATCCCGGTTTTTCTCGCCTCTCAGCGCATTCATTTTTCTGAGGTTTGAAAAGAGATAATGTTTATGCTGACTGGCTGTATTTATTAGAATATATGACACCTGCGCGTTCAGCTGTCCCGATGCGGCCTCAAAGCCGGAAGCTTGACTGGATCAATACGGCCGCTTTGCGGTTTGGCCGTGACATGGACATTGCGTTCGTATCCGTAATGCCGTGATGTTAAAACGCCTCGATCCGGACTCTTCAGTGAACTGGAAAAGTGCTGTCATGCATGATAAACCGCAATGCACTTAAAAATAAGATGCCGCAGAAGGCTGAAGCAATGCCGGCGCTGGCGCCGGTTCTTTGACCCGCTGTATGGACGCAGGTAGCCAGCAGGCGGGACACCGGACGGGCGCAGCCAGGGTGCCGTGCTCTTCTTGCTTCATGTGCGGCAATCCTCGCCGTGAATTAAACGGCGGAGAAGTTTTGACCATGCAGGAGCGCAGGGCGGATTTGTTGGCTGAATGTGACTTTTAAGGATTTGACAGCCATCGGCTGCAAAGTCTAATCTTCCAGCAAGGGTGATGTAGCGCGGAGAAAGAATTGGATTTGTCGTCTTTGCGGAATGCGGTTCTTTTTCGCCGGGAGGCTTTAAAGGCTTACGGAGAGATTATTGATGGCGGCGCTGCGGCTGCCCGGCGGGAATTGTTGCGCTCCGGGCTGATTCAGACCTTTGAAACTGCCTGTGAGTTATGCCGGAAATGCATGAAACGCTGGCTGGAGATGAATTTTAGTCCCGGTGAAGTCAGCGGCGTCAGCTGCACAGAATCTGCGCGGAAAATTCGCTCATTGACGATGTGAATCAGCGGACGGAATTTAATCAGGTCCGCAGTCGCGTCCCGCATACCTATGACGGAACAGTGGCCGAAAAAGTTTTTGCGGCGGCCTGTCAATTTTACCCTGCTCCCAGGACTGCCTCAAGCGGCTTGAAGAACGCTCATGATCTGCGTCACTGATGCGGAGCTTGAAATTATTCTGAAAATCCAGGGGACTCAAGCTCCGAAGGGCGGGGTCCGGGCCTTTGGTTCGCGGCAAAGAAGAACGCCCGTAAAGCATTCCGGCCTGGCCGTGGCGGGGAATGCCGACAATCTCTGTCCGTCATAGGAAATCTTAAGGAAGCTTTCATGGACTCGACTTTGCCGTATCGCGTGACGTGCTGGATTATCGTGCGGCGCTGCCGGGTTTCCGCGAGATAATTGATGCGGAGCATGAGGTTATTTTCAGAACAGCGGCTGCGGAAGAATAGGCATGAATTTCGGTCAAAAGCCGTCATGGCCTTGGAGCCAAAGGCAAGGCTGAATAGATTTACTCGGCTGCCTGCCGGGATTCAGCCTTGAAAAGGAACAGGCCTGTGTCAGCCGACTCCAGGACCTGGGAGTCCGCTGAAGCGGCTGGAAGCTCATGAGGCCATACGGACGGCTTATATTACGGATTTTTTTTATCCGGACGGCTGAAAAAAGACGGCCGGCGGCTGCTCAGACAGGCACACAGCTGAGACAAGCGGTCCTGCTGACTGTTTTTATTCGGGAGCATCTTGAATTCGATCTGATTCCGTCTCTCCCGGATGGGTGAGCCGGAACAGTTCCGGACTGTCCAGGACTGCGGTCTGTCCGTTTTCTTAAAGACGCAGGCCTCAATGCTGCTCTTCTCCAAGTTCACCGCCTAAGAGATGAGGATAGGATTTTCGCCGGCCATTCCGTAGTCACGGGACGGATCCGGTTCATGCCGCTCTGGGCGGCTTTCATGGCTTTACCGCTGCCCCGGGCGGTTTTCAGCTCAATGACGGAAACAAGACCCTTATCTTTGACCTCCAAATCGGCCCGGCCCCCGCTTAAATGCCTTTCAGCGCTGACCTCAGCCTCGGCGCCGCACAGAAAAGCGTATAAAGCGCTGCGACAGAAGCTCTCGCCTGACTGCTGACGCATAATTTCCAGGTAACTCGGGCTTGAATTCCGGCCGGTCCCGTCCGGCGGCGTTTCAGCCTGCTGGATGATCCCGGCCCATGAAGTCCGCGCTCATTTTTACGGCAATCGCTTCTTTATGGTCCCTATAGGTCAGGCCGGCGTACATGCGCCAAAAAAGGACAACCATATTCGGGACATCGCCTGCGGCCAGGCAGCCGCCCAAATTCAGCCTGGCCTCCATGGCTTGGGTCTCTGAAGCGTAACAGTTATCCAGAAACAGGGCCGACAGGGCGGCCCTGACTTCAAGGTTGGGATAATCCAGAAAGCAGGAGCCCCGGTCATCCCTGCGCAGGGTCAGGTGCCCGGCCTGATAAGTAAATCCCGCCGTAGGCGCGGAGCCGATTTCTCCGAGAGAATCGGCGAAATCACCGCTGATCCGAAGGCCGGAAAACTCTTCCGCCGTGAGTTTCCTGTCCTTGAGAAATTTCCGTATGAAGGCGCTGAAGCCGGACCAGGCCCAGTGTTCTTTTATCCGCCTTTACGGAAGAAAGGCAGAACGGAGAAGGGATTGCAGACTCGGGTCTGCCCGTCAAAGGAAAAGCCGTCATAGCAGTCCCGGATGCGCGTCAAAAGCTCCTTTTAGCTTATCCGCAGTTTTTGGGCCGTCTTTTTGATGTACGGGGCGAAATTACCCTCCAGCTCTTCCTGGTCAGGCCCAGGAAGGCGGCGAAATCAGGATCAGTGGAGATATCCTGGAGGTTATTGATAGGGGAAAAGGCGCCCATGCCGGAAAACCTGGAAATGCCGGTGATAAAGATGAGGTCCAGGATCTCATCATTGGCTTTGATCATGGAATAGAAACTTCGTACGGCCTCCCGAATTTTTTCGGCCAGCCGCTCATCAAAGGTCAGTTCGCTCCTCTGGATAAGACTTAAAACAGGGGCATCGTATTCGTCAATCAGTAAGGCGGTTTTTGGGGAGGCGGTCCTGCGACATCCTTCAGCAAATTGGAAAAGGCGCCGGCAGCATCGTCCCGTTGCAAGCCGACATTGTGCTGTCTCATATTGAGGAGGAAAAAGCAGGTAATGACGCCGAAGAAGAGGCTCTTTGCAAGCTCGTCCGCCTTCGGCGGCAGCCGGCCAGTTAAAGGATGCGGCCATGGCCGCAGTTAAGGCGGTCTTAAAAACTGACCTGGCAGGCCGTGAGGTCGTTACAGAGGCCGAAGGCAGACGACTGTTCAGTCCGGGCAGGAAAGTGATCGCGGCCGGAGTTCAAGCCGGTGAAGACAGTAAAGAAAAAAATGAATTCAATGATCCGGTCCCCAGGCTTCGGGAAAGTTCAGAAGTCCAGGCGGCGGCCAGTGAAGTCAGGACCAAAAAGGCCGCCCATGTTCGCTCAGGCCTCTTCGGTTCGGGACTTGTAAAAGCGGGGCATGGGCGGCCGCCGGCTTGCGCTCCCATCATGCATAACATACCCGCCAGGGCCTGCAGTGCGGCTAGCCTCAAAAGGCAGCTGGAGGCAGCGGCTTCAGGCTCAGAGCTGAACGGCTGAAATATGTTATAGCTGTCAATGTTCAGCAACCCCAGATGTTAAGCTTTGGTTTCAGTCGGCGTTTCTTCTTTGAGCTTCGGCTAAGGCCTGGACGTTTTTGATCTGACTGTCCCGCCAGGCCGTGGCCTCTTTTTCGGCTGCGGTCACTTCAGCCGGTTTCAGTTTTTGGGACAGGTTGTCAATGCTCATCTGCAGCTGGGGACTTGAGCCGCCGTAAGTCCGGGCCAGCAAAAACCACTTCAGAGCCTGCAGATTATTTGTTGGCCTGCCCAGACCGTCCCGGAAGATGACCCCAAGATTTTTCATGGATTCGCTGAAGCCCTGCTGGGCGCCTTTGGAGAAAAGGTCGAAGGCCTTTCTTTCATCGCGGTTTTGATCCCATTGACCTAATATATAGATGATACCCAGTTCATTCTGAGCCGGGGGATAGCCGGAGCTGGCCGCTTTGGTCAGAAAATCAAGGCCCTGCTTGACATTGGCCGGGGTGCCCAGCCCCTGAAGGTAAAAAAGCCCGAGTTTGAAATTAGCCTCACGCAGTCCGGCCTGAGCAGCTTTCTGGTAGTTCTGGAAAGCCGCTTTATCGTCCGGCGGCGTACCCTGGCCCACTTCATAGCATATGCCGACATTGTAGTAAGCCTGAGCCAGACCTTTGGCAGCCGCCTTTTTATACCAGTCCAAAGCTGTTCCGTAATTGCGGAACGTTATGATACTGGCCCGTTCGAATAAAGCGCCCAGAAGCATCATGGCCTCCGGGTCGCCTTCCTGGGCTTTTTTGTTTAGTTCGGCCAGGATTTCCTCGGAAGACAGCTGCCTGCTGGCCTCATCAGCCGGCGTTTCCCCGGCAGGGCTGGTCTGATTGGTCGGAGCCGGAGCGGCGGCGGCCGGAGCTGCAGTCTGATTGGTCTGGGCCCAAAGAAGCGGGGCCGGAGCCAGAGAGGCAATTAAGATCAATGAAAGCCAAAACAATTGTCGCCTGAGCATAATTTTCTCCGAAGTCTTTTTTCATCTTTCAAAAAATAATTCATCCGAATCTTCGGCGCCCGAATCCCGGCCGAAAAGCCGGGCCGGAAACGCTGCCTCCCAAAGCAGGACGGATCCTTTGTTGCTCCCCCGGACATGTTTTGCGCCGATGCCAGATCCGGACCAGTCTCAGACCTAACCCCGGCTTGTCTGGAGCCCCAGTCTTCGAAAGGGCGGAGCTTTGGCAGCTCCCGGCCGCCGGTCTGAGCCGGCGGAAAACGATACAGGGCGGCTGCCGCTTTCTCCGGTCAATCCAGGTCTCGGGTCAGCCCCTCTGGGCTGGGGGTGATCGGCTGTCTACCTTCTCCTGGCGGCCGGTTTGGGGGCAGCCGGTTTGGGGGCAACCGGCTGGACGGCGGCCGGAGACGACTGAGTGCCGGTCTGAACCGCTCCTGGCGGGGTCTGTTCGGACTGGGCTGCTCTGATTGCCGTTTCCTGGTCGGCCTGTTGGGCCTTGAGTCTGGCTATGACCGCGTCTTTCCAGGCCTGGACCTCTTTTTCGGTCAGCTCAATTTCAGCCAGCTTTAAGCCCTGTCTTATTTCTTCGATATTTTTGTCAATCCCTGGCGGGTTATGGCCTGTATCCCTGGCTATGGTCAGCCACTTCAGCGCCTGGACACTGTTTTTGGGCGTGCCCAGCCCTTGGTAGTAGCATATGGACAGGTTGACCATAGACTCTCCGAAACCGTTGTCGGCCGCCTTGGCAAACAAGTCAAAAGCCGCTTTTTTGTCTTCTTTCTGACCCCACAGACCGTTATAGTTGACAACCCCCAATTCATTGACAGCCACCGGCAGTCCGCTGTCGGCGGCTTTTTTCAGAAGTCTTAACCCCTCAGCGTTATTCTGGGCCACATTCTGACCGCGGAGATTAAAAATGGCCAGCTGGAAATCAGCCATAGGGAAGTTACGGTCAGAGGCCTTTTTTATGTTTTCCAGAGCCAGAGTCAGATTGGGAGCGTCACCCTGACCTATTAAATAGGCCACCCCTAAACTGAAACTGGCGGACGGATCGCCTTTGGCGGCCGCTTTTTTCAGCCATTCCAGCGATGTTCCGTAATTACGGCGGACCAGACCGCCCTGCTCGTATATTTGAGCCAGACGGAGCATCGCCGGAACCAGGCCCTGTTCGGCCTGCTGGGTGAGGATGATTAAGACTCTCTGTTCTTCCGGCAGCTGGTTGAAGTTATCCGGAAGGTTGTACTTGATTTCCTGACCTTCAGTCGGTTGGTCCGCCGCCGGGGCCGCTGAACCCGGCCGGGTCCCAAGACTTAAGCCCAGAAAAATAACACCGGCTAAGAGGGCGGTCGTCAGTCGCATAATTTCTCCTAGGGCGGCCCAGAGTTTTCCGCAGCCTAAAAGTCAAGTTCCAAGGTCAGAACAGGCAGGTCAGCGAAGGGCCGGAATTTGTGTTTATATTTGATCATTTGGGCCAAAAAGGCCAGACTTTTTTTGGGGCTTGCGTCAAGCCGGGTAAAAAACAGTTATCTTGGTTTTACTTGGCTTCAGGCAGGCTGCGGATTCATGAGATCGCAGGTCACGAAATCCGATCTGAGGTGCTTCCTGCCGTACACAGCCAGGGAAAGGTCGGCGATCTCCTTGGCCGTGCCTATGATCGGTCCGGCGCAGTCATTCTCAACTATCTGCTTTAAGGCTTCTTTCGAAGCTTCCCCAGTTCCTTTTTCAGGTCGGAATAGGTGTGACCCTCTTATTTTTTCCGGTATTTGACCTCAATTACCGGATACCTGTCTCCAGGGCGCTCCGCAATGATGACCGTGCGTCAGGCGGCCTAGCCCAACACCTTAAGCCTTCCGGCCGCTAAACAGCCGTGAAAGGGTGCATTTAAAATTTTTAGCAATTCTAATTTTGGCAAAGAGGCGAAATCCCGGTGATGTATGAGTTTCATTGACAAAAGTGATTTTTTCTGTTAAACTGAAGTCAGTCAGAAATTTTTCTCAATGAGGCTAACAACCAATGGTCGATCTCAGTCATTTTTCCTGCCGGAATCTGGAATGTCAGCTATTTAATGAAACTGATTCTGGTAACATAGCTGTACGCGCTCGCTACGGGCCAAAACAACGAACTTTACTCTATTGTAAGGTATGTGGCAAAACATTTGCTGCTACTTCAGGTACTGCTTTATCCGGATCTCATTTAGATACTGAAATTATCCATCAAATCATTCATCATGCGGCTGAAGGTGTCGGTGTAAGAGCAACATCAAGACTTTTAAATATCTCAAAAGAAACTGTTAATAATGTAATATATAGAGTAGGTCTTTATTGCGCTAATTTACTTTCTGAGATGATTCGAGGGTTAGAGTTCAATGAAATCCAATTAGACGAATTGTGGTCCTTTATAAAAAAAAAGAATGTAATGAGCTATCTTCAGAAACGCCCTCGCAAGGTGAGCTGTCACATCCGCAAGGTGAGGACAAAGGAGAAGACAACCAAGGAACAGTCTGGATCTGGACATCAATAGACACTAGATCACGATTAATAATTAATTATTGGATTGGTAAAAGGCAACTTAATGATGCAAGACATTTTTTATCTGATTTATCAGACCGTATTATTGGTAAACCGCTTTTTGTATCAGATGAATTATGCCATTATAAGTCAATTTTAGGTGAAATTTATAGCTATAAGCAGGCTTTGGAACCAACCAAAAAACGTGGGCGCCCCAAAAAGCCAATAATTATAATTGATGATAACCTTTTATATGCCACAGTCCATAAAATAAGAAAAAATCGCTCAATTGTACAGATTGAAAAGAAGGTAATTTATGGTACTCAAGATAAAATTAATGATAAAATATCTGATTCTCCAAGTAATACTATTAATACGTCCTATATTGAATGATCAAACGCTAATTGACGTCTTTGGGATTCACATTTAGTAAGAAAAGCGTATACTTTTGCCAAATCATTTAGTTTATTAACTGCTAAAATCGCAATTAATATTGCTTTTTATGATTTTATTAAGCCATATAGTACATTAAGAAAGTATAAAAATGAAGTAAATGATAAAATAGTGCAAAAAAATACAACACCCGCGATGGTTTGCAATATTACAGACCATCCTTGGTCTATTTCGGAGTTATTAGATCTCCCTTTTTATCGGTCGAAAAAAACAGCCTAGTCTTGTTAATGAAACTTATACACCACCGACATATAACCATTGCTGTTAAATAAGAAAGTTCTGTCCTTAATTGAGCTGTTCCTGAGCCTTCTATAAAGCTTATCGGCTGTTATGTCAATTGGTTAAAGTTTTTCAATCAGGCAGCAATTCTAATTTTGCCGATGAAGTTGAGATCTAGCTATTCTTTTTTCACGGGACAGAGATCAATTTATGGTCAATTATTGTTAATTGATGTTGATTAATGAATATTTTGTGCTGCCCTACAGTAGCCCATCGGCCAAAATTAGAATTGCTGTCAATCAGGGATTAACCTCGACCAATGAAAGAATCTGTGGTATCGTTAGCAACTGGAGTGAGAATAATGGCTTAGGCTCGGCTTGCTATTGTAACAAACCATATTAACATAACCTTACATTAGGGAAATGACTATTGTTAATTATGAACTATAGGTGACAATATGGTCATATTAAGTAAAATATTATTGATCAAATGCTATATATAAACTAGTATAAGTATCCAATAAAATACTAGTTATTTATTTGATATTAATATGGTATAATAATGAATATCTCCAAAAACAGTATTAATAACTTATGTATTTTTTTCAATGTCCTTCTGTTTCTTGTCATCATCACGGCAGCCAGACCAGTCTTTTCTGCTACCGGAGATGTGGATCCTGTTGAGGATAAAAATATATATTTTGAAGATTTCATCCAGAATTGGATAAAAATAAACGCCAGCCCTTCAATACTAGAAGATATCAAGCATCTTTTAAGATACGTAGTATACTCTGAAATCTTTGCAGAATATACTCTGAAAGTCAGTATTGAAAAAGCGTCAAATTATGGTGTGCCTGATTTTTTGAGTCTGCCTATCGTCATTGACATGCTTGAGCGCTATGTCATGCCTGCCAGGGGAATGATCTATCAGAAAGCAGTCCTAAACTATCTGACTAAGTATGGGCCAAACAGACCGGTCATAAAAAAAGAGGAAGTCTCGGCCTTCAAAAAGAGAGCCGAAAAGGGTGATATCCAGGCCATTTGGGAACTTAGACGATATTATGAACACCCGGATACTGAAAATTACAATCCTGAGCAGACTGAAGCCCGCTTCTGGCTTTTTAAGGCTATTGAAGCCGGAGATGAAGCGGCCATGCTGGAGGCCGGGTATGACCTGCCTTATACAGTTCGAACTAAACTTAGCTATCAGCGAACCACTGTCATTTTGGATGCCCATTGTGAAAAAATTGATCAATCCAGCTCCAGGCCTAGGCCAGCTTGCTTTCTCTTTAACCTGGTCATCAGCGACCAGCCCAAGGTGGTGGGCCATATAATACTAGATCAGGACCACCTTAGCGGGCGATCTCTGACACCAAAAGAATTGGCCCTAAAAAGGATTAACGGTCAGGTTATGGTGGAGCTAACATCTTATGCCGACTTTGAGCCAGCTCTAAAACGTCGGGATTATTTTGATTTGTCAGGCCGTTACGTGGCCAGGAGTGGGGCAGACTTTTTAGCCGATTATTTTTGGAACTACCATCAGGCAGGTCCTGGCGATCAAGTGCCCATTCTCAAAGGAAGTCTAAAGCAGAAAGAATTGTCCAGAGTTCCGGTGCGCACTTTGCCCTACATTGAGGCCTTTAAATTTTGGGAAATGGAATATCCCAAGACCAAAAGACTTACCGGTTTTGACGGCATATTCATGCCTAGAGAGGACTGGTCAAGGGCCTATGATCCTGATAATACTCATCGGGCTTGTCAAGAAAAAAGAGACATGATGACTCAGAGAGACATTGAAGATGAGAAGCGATATGAAAGGCAGCGGAAATTTTTTGCATTGGATCCTTATGAGGAGTTGCGCCTGGATGTAACTGATCCTTTTATTCGTGAAGCATTGGAAATTATTCATCACGAATTATATTACAGATATGCCTGCGAACAATCGCCTCGAAGAGCATATTACTATTATAATATGGATAAGGACAAAAATCCGCCTGGAGATACATTTAAAATCTATGAAAATTTATATGAAAATCCAATAGAACGTCCTGCTTACATTATTGAATACGGCAGTCTAATCGGATCGGCCAGAATGTTGCAAATGTGCCGTTACCTGGGCAAATCTAACGTCCGTTGGGGCCCAAATAATCCTTGTTATGCCGCCCAAATAAAATTCAGAACAAAGGATGGATTTAGATATCATTATGTCATTGATGTCATACCAAACAATTCCGAAGAGGCTCCCATGAACATAATACATACGGGATTGGAACATACATTGTTGGATAAGACTACTACTAGTCAGTATATCATACTTATTAACGAATCAAGTCTCTCAAATACCCATCTTTTAGAAGATCGTCTGGATTTGTTCGACGAAGACTTCAATTATTTAGGATCCAATGCTTGGAACTTATCCAAAGCTATGGTTCCAAACGCTAAACCTCTGCCTTCTTTTTTGGTCAGGAAATTAGAGGACGGAGATATCAGGTTTGCGACAAACAAATTAGTACAATGGTATAAATTTCCAGAATATACAGACATGATCATAGAACAACGCCGGGCAGATAATTCTAAAGACAGTTAAATATTTGTTTATCTACCAGGTTTTGAAAGAAAACTAAGTGATTCTATCTAGTGCCTACTTGACTTAAAAACCGACAATAAGTATAATGGCGACATGAGGAGGCCCCTTATGTCGCGTGTTGCCGAAAAACCAATGTTTTCGCCTGAAGATCTTGATACCCTAAAATCCTGGGC
>JAISEL010000033.1 GCA_031264185.1 Deltaproteobacteria bacterium | reverse complement strand
CCCTGAACTGCGGCATCCGGAAACAGAGATTCAGCTCCGGCCGGCTCCAGTTCAAGGCGTTCCAAAAATGTTTCTTTCCCGTATTCCGGAGCTTCGCCGGCATAAACAGCGCTGCGGCGCCCGCCGTCTTTATCAGTCAAGGAGACAACACCGGCCATGGCTTCTCTGAAAGCCGGCTTTTTATCCTTATCCTTGAGCAGCAGAGCTGTTCCGTCCAAACTGACTGAAATAGTTTTAATTTCATCTTTATTCAGATCTTTGGCATCATCATATTTGATGAAAGGTTCAGAATTTTTGATTAATTCCCCGGCTTTATCTGACAGTTTTGTTAAATAATCCCTGCTGACAGAAACATCATGGTTATCGAATAAATCGGTCTGAACAGAAGCTGGAGGCATATTAGCCGTCTTTGAGGCTGCCGTTTTAGCGAACCGGGGCGTCGACGAATTCAGAACCATACGGGCCCTGCTCTCCAGGGGGACATATCTTCCGCCGCCTTCAGCTGATTGGTATGCATACCGCATAACATTAACGCCGCCGTACGGCGTTTTATAAGTCTGCGGGAACTGACCGCAGCTGCAGTAAGTTGTCTTCCCGATCTGAAGCCGGCTGCCGTCAGCGTCGTACAAGGCCGGACAATGTTCGGTGAGAGCGGCGCCAAAGGCATTGACAGCGGCTGAGACAGCCTCTTCCATCTCCAGCATGTTCCCTGTTGGGGTAAATTTCATGCCCAAAGATATTTCTCCGGACTCAGAAACCGGCATAGAGACAGAATGGCCGGCTGAAAACAAAGAAGCGGCTTGTTCGTGAGACATAAGGCACCTCATAGAAGATAAAGTGTCCCTGTTACAGCATTTACAGATTTAAGATCTATAATAAATATTTATTGGTAAAAAAAGGTGAGCTGAATTATGAAGGTCCCTCGTAACGGTCCATACGGAAAATTAATTTCAAAAATCAGAATAAATTAAATAATTTAAATATAAAAATATTGATTTAGATTGATTTTATTACTAAAGGCAATTATAATCAGGACTCAGTAATCCTTTGAAATCAGAGCCCCTAAATTTAAAGGGCAGAATCTTCTGATATTCAAGTTTAACCACAAGATGAATAATGACGGCAGACGAATGAACTTGGTGTGGGTTAATTTTAACATCATTTAGATGACACACCCCGGAAACAGGGATTTAGCGCTGGCCGGCTCCGGCTGTTGTAAAGGCAATAGGACTTATATTTTGAAAACAAACGCTTATCTCATTTTTGGGCCGGCGCTGGCTGCCCAGCCGACGGGCCTTCGTTATTCGGCCGCCTCAGAGGATAACCCGGCTTGGTGCGTCTCCAAGCTGCCGGCCGCCTGTCCGGCTCCGGCCGCCGTCAGACCCCCTTCAAAGGCGAACCGGACAATTAAGCGCCCGTTCCGGGCGGTCAAAAACACTCCGGCCTTATTGGGGGCCTGTCCCTGACGGTAAGTCAGGGACAGGCGGACAAAGCCTTCGTGGCGGCCTATCCGGAACTGCCTGACAGGACCCTGGCTGATATTTAAAAAGTCCTGAGTATATTTGAAATTTCCGTAGAGATCCACATAAGAGGCCGCCTGGGTCTGGGTTAAATCGGTATTGGTCAGGTATTCCCCCAGCTGGCCGTTGAATTCCAGGTCCAGGACATATTGGCCCTCGGGAGTATAATAGCCAGTAATTTTGCCCAAGGTTCCCTGGCCGTCCAGGCCTTTATTAGAGATCTCAACATTGGATTGATTCCGGCGGCGGGCCTCACCGGCGGCTATGGAGGCGGCCATTTCCCCTGTCCGGCCGCCTTTGAATGTGTAAATCAAAGCCAGCCTCGGGCCGTTTTTAAGGACCGACACCTCGGCCTCGTCCGGAGCCAGGCCTCTTTCGTAGGTCAGAGACAACCGGGTAAAACCCTGATGCCGGCCGAAGCGGAACTGCCTGACCGGTCCCAGTCTGACCTTATAGGTTTCCTCGCTGAACTTATATCGGCCGGTCAAATCCAGGTAAGTGGCAGCCTGTTCCCGGCCGAAAGTGCCGGCCTTATAAGCTCCCGGGTTGCCGGTCAGCTCCAAAAAGAGAATATACCGGCCGTCAGGCTCATACCGGCCCTCTATGAACCTGAGTTCACCGCTTCCCTCTCCGGCGGAGGCCGCAGGGCTGTAGCCCTGAAGCGTATCCGGGCCGTCAGGCTCCTTCGGGGGATTTAACGGAAAATCCAACGACTCCCCGGCGGCTGATTCCGGTGAGGTCTGCGGAGCCTGGATCGATAATTCAGCAGCCGGGGCCGCCGGGAGAGAAGGTTCCAAAATCTCATCCGGCCCTGATCCAGGCCTGGTGCCGGCATCTGTCGGACCGGTCGGACCCGAGGTCTCAGGCCCGGTCCCCTGGCCGGCGGAAACTGACTCAGGCCGGGCGGGTTCTTCTGTTGGAGCAGGACTGTTCGGGGCTGCCGGTTCCGAAGCCTGTTTTGGCGCCAGCGGCTGATCCTTTTTTTCTTCCGCAGCCGTCTTCGGCAGAGACGGTTCCAGGCCGATCAAAGGCGCCAGGCCCTCGGCCTGAGCCCGGCGGATGTCCCTTTCCTCCTGAGCCTCCCGCCCTAATTCTCTTTCCGTCACTTCCAGATAAGGTTCCGGAGGCGGAGTAACAATGCCCTCTTCTTCCGGAACAAGGCCGTCCGCCGGAGGAGGCTCGGATCCGGAAAAACCCTGAAATGTGTACCTTAAGGCCAGACTGCCGTCCCGGCAGAGGATTTCCGCTTCGGTGCCGGCCGGTTTGAAGCCTGCCCGGTAATTAAAGCTGATTCGGGTAAAGCCTTTATGAAGCCCCAGCCGGACATGGCGCCCCGGTCCGTTTTGGGGGCTTATCTCCAAGAAGCCGGCTTCGAAGGGCAGCCGCCCGGCCAGATCGACATATGTAACTCCCCTGTCCGCCACGTCCTGGGCTTTGACCGCCGAATCTCCGGCCCTGCCGTCCAGGCTCATGAGCAGGACATACCGGTTGTAGGGGTCGTAATGCCCCTTTAAATCCAGAATTCGGCCCTGACCCTCCCCGGCCGGACAGGGCCCGTAGCCGGCAAGCTCCCCGGCCGCAATCATGGGCGCTGACCCGCCCGGGGCCGGTCCGGCGGGCACTGTAACCGGAGCGGCCGAGCCCAAAGGCGGCGGACTGACTGCCGGCGGGCGGCTAACGGGCTGGGGTTCGGCTTTTTGGTCTGCGGTCAGGGGCGGGGCGGCCTCCTGAGCTGTTACCGGCAAAGTAAAGGTATACCTCAAAGCCACGGTGTCGGTCCGGCAGAAAAACTCAACCGCCACTCCGGCCGGAGCTTCGGTCGGATGATAGTTTACAGTTAAGCGGGTTAAACCGGCCTGATTTTTTAGACTTAAATCATTGACCGGACCCAGATCGTTTTCCTGAAAGAGATCCTTTTCGTAAGTGAACTGGCCCCGGAAATCGGCATACGTCTGGGTTTGGGCCTTTGGCTCCGTCTGTTCGTGGATTTGAGGCCAGACCGCGCTGCCGGTCAGGCCCAGATAAACGACATAGCGTCCTTTTTCGTCATAGCGGCCGGTCAGGGAAGTAAAGGCGCCCTGACCCTGATTTACGGCCGGACAGGGGCCGAAACCGGCCAGACCCGCATCCGGGGAAGGTTTGGGAGCCCGAAAAGGCGGCGGCTGGCCGGGCTTAACCGGACCGGCCGCCTCTTCCTGAAGATCTGAAGCCCTGTCCCGGCCCATGGCCAGATAAACGGCCCCCATGACCATAAGCCAGCCCAGCAGGACGATCAGCATCAGATAACTTCTGCGGTTGGACATCAGGGAGCCTTAATGATGGAAGCGGGCAGAGGCAGAGGCTTTAAGTCAAGATAGCGGACCACCGGCAGAGCCCCGTCGGCTTTGATAATGACCCGGATCTGACTGATGCCCAGACCCTTCAACTGACCTTCGTGTTCCGGAAAATCGGCTGGAGTGAAAATAAGTTCGCCTTTCAGGACATCCTTCAAAAATCCGGCAAAGGCGTGGGGGCCGCTGTAATTGACATACAATTCCAGGCTGGGCAGGATGATGGCCAGCTCCGTATCCCCGGCCGTGGCCGGCTTCCAGGTAAAATCCCTGGAAATTGGGTAATTGTATATATCAAGACTCTGGAGAGAATCGGCGCTGTTTAAGGTTAAAGTTGTTCTCTCCGGCTTTTCCCTGGCCTCTTCGTCCACCAAAGAAGCCACAGCCGAAATTTTAACCTGATAGCTGTCCAGCAAAGGTTCAGCCGTCAAAGCCGAATTGCCCACCGAGAGCAGATGCAGAAAATCATCGGAAAAAGGAAAACTTATCTTATCCCAGACGGCGGCCCGGTAACCTCTGGCCCCGGAACTGACCAAAAAAGGCGCAGCGCTTTCCTTTTGGAACTTGACAATTAAGCCGTCCGGACCGTAGAGAGCTTTATTGGTGTCTTCATCGTTCAGGAACCTGACCGGAGTGACCACTTCCGACTGCCACAGTTCGTCTATCCTTCTGGCGGTCAGGCCTGCGGACTGGACTTTAAGGTACTGAAGCGCCTCCTGCCGCAGAGCCACCACCAAATCATCGCTGCCGCCGATGGAGGAATACATCAGACCGGTATAGCTATTCAAAGCGTTCCCGGCCAGAGTGAAAGGCGACTGGCTGACATCGCCGTAGCTGGCTCCGCCGAAGTGGCAGCGCAGCAGTTTGACCGTATCGTCGGGCTGACCGGTCAGCAGTTTTTCTATCTGGTTGGACTGCTCAAGATACTCTTTCAGGGCCGGCTGAGCCGTTATAATCCGGTGCAGAAAATCAGACCGGTAGAGATAGTTGGGCATGTGGGGCTTTATGGCCTCGGCCGCCGAGCGGTAAGCCTCAAACTTTTCCAGAACTTTTTGGGGCTGCTTAATCTGAGCCTCAAGGGCCGTAAACCGGATAATGGCTCCGTCCAGCTCAATGTTCTTCAGCCAGGGCGCCGCCTGGTCACTGTCAAGATAGGGGTTTAAATTATAGTTCAGCAAGTTTAAGACTCTGGTAAAGGGCGAGCTGCCCAGATTGCCCAGAGCTTCATGGAACATCATGACCGAGGGCACATTCCGGGAAGAGGCGGTGAATACCCTGATCCAGCGGTGCCAGCGGTCTTTATACTCACTGTCATACTGATTAAAAAACAGTTCCGCTTCGGTCTCTACAAAACTGCCTTCATAGCGTTCATAAACTTTTTGAAGCTGGTTCAAAGTACTGATAATGGCCTGCCGGCCGGCCGCCGTATAGGCCCCGGGGATCTCGCCGCCTGCATTGGCGGCCCCGGTGCCCAGAGTCTCGGGGCTGACTCCGTAAGGCTCCCAGAACCCGGCTACGGTAATGGGCTTAACGTTGGGCAAAAATTCGGTCCATTTGATGAGCCAGTTCAAATTGCCCTCAGTCGAGGCGCCGACGGACTGCTCTATGTCCTGCCGGACAGTCTCCAGAACCCTCCGGGGGCCCGCTTCGCCCGGCTTTCTGTCCAAATACTCAAATAGAACTTTATTATAGACTAAAGTCCACAGATCCTGGGACTTACCTTTAAAATCATCCGGCAAGAAAGGAAATAAAGGCGCCATTTCCCTGAAATTGCCCTTCCGGTCATAGGTATCAAAAACTTCAAACAGCCACAGAAGCTGCCTTAAGCTGACCGCAAACCCGGCCTGATCTATCCGGGGCGACTCTTTTATCTGGGCCTGGATGGCTTCCAGGACCTGATCGTTGCCGATTTCAAAACTGCTTCTGAAATCTTCCTCCATATCCTTTATGTAAGAGTCGGCCCTGGTCGGCCAGGGGCTTTTTCTTATCAGGTTTTCCGTGGCTGTCTGAATCTGATCTAAAATATAGTCCAGTCTGTCGGCCTGACTCAGATAGTCCCCGGACAGCGAATCCAGACTGCCCGCCGAGTTCCGGGCTGTCCTGATGACTTGGGAAACCAGGCGGTTGTAGCGGACTTCCTGGTAAAAAGCCAAAGCCAGGAGGGCCGATAAAATATAAAAAACCGCCAGAAAGCCGGTAATATATTTTTGGCGCCTCCCCCCGGACAGGTTAAGCTTTTCGGTCAGATAGCCGTTTTCCGGCAGAATCCGGCCGAAAAAGTCGCTCAGGGTGCCGGTTAAACCGCTCCTGACTTTATTTTTCTTATCGGCCTGGTCGGCGCCTCTAACGATATTAAGGCTGTCCGGCCCGTTTTGGGAAACATCAGCTGACGTTCCGGCCGGGACGGACTCGCCGGTTATACTGTCTCCGGCAATTTCCGGCCGGCTTATCCCCTCAGCCAGGGCGGCCCGGCAGGAAAAAAACAGTCCCCTTAAATGGGGCGCGGGGACATACGGGGATTTCTGCCTTAAGATGGCCAGAGCTATGGCCAGTCCCCGCTCCAAGTGATTTAAATAACCTGGAGCTCCCAGCACCGGAGCCACTTCCCAGGGCCTGCCGGGGTTCAGCTTCCTGATAAAAAGCTCCCTTAACTCATTTTCCAGCTTGGCTTTAATTTCGGCCGCTTCCGGCGGGACGCGGGGATCTATTAACAGGCCCGGAGTCTGACCGTTGTCCTCCAGTAATCTGACTGCGTCCCCGGCTCCTTCCACCTGGTCTAAAAGGCTTAACATCAGATAAACAGGGCAGGACTGATCCGTGGCCAGGCTTAAACTGTCCAGGCGCTCCCGGTCCTGGGCCAGAAGAGACCTTAAACCGGGCTCCTCTTCCGGGATCATCAGCTTGGCCGGAATGGTGACAATGACCCCTTCCAGAGGATAGCGGCGTCCGGTCTTATTCAAAAGCTCCAAAAACGTGGCCCATTCCTCCGGCCCTGCCTGGCCGCCGGGTTCGGCCACTATTCCTTTGACGTCCAGGATGACCGAATTTTCGAAAAGGTACCAGTCGCAGCCGGATTTTTCCCGTTCGGATGCGGCCGTATCTCCGCCTAACGTTCTGATGATATTCAGCAGACCGGATTCGGATAAAGAGTCGGCTTTGCCGGAATCGGCCGGTCCCAGCATTAAAAACCAGCCAAGATCTTTTATGGGGTCCAACTGTCCCCGGAATGAGGCCGGTCTTAAGGCCATCAAACCGTGCTGCCACTGCTGGCGCAGGAGACTGTACTGTTCCGTTTCCGGTGTTTTTTTCTCGCTTAATAAAATATTCCTGGCGTACCGTCGGCGGGCCAGCCAGGCGGAAAAAGCTCTCAGCAGCTGATAGGCAAGCGGTCCTCCCCAGATGACGGCCAGGGGAATCAAGGCCGTCCAGGCTGACCAGTTCCAGACTATGGACATAGCCAGAGCGGCTAAGGCGGCCATAATGCCCAGAAAGAGGATCAGTACTACCAGGAGAATTTTTTTCAACTTAGAGCCTATTGCCTGAAAACTTGATTGCCTGCAAATGGAACCTGTCCCTAAAAAGGAAGACTGTCAATAATGCTCCCCCGCCTCAGCCATAAAAGAAGCACCACCGCCGCCGGCAGAAGAACATGAGTCACGGCCCAGCCGTAGTCGCGCCAAAGTCTTTTCAGAACAGCCCTGAAACGGGGATCGGCTTTCCGGCTTTCAGAAGGCGCCCTGACGCTCCAGGCGGCCAGCTGCTCTCTGGCTAAAGCCCGGAGAGTCTCCAGCTCTTCGTCACCTTGATAAAACCGGCCCTGATAGCCCAGCATTAAGCTTAAGGCATAAGCGTCAAGAACGCTTTCCGTCGGATCCGGACCTGTTCCCGGCCTGACCCACAGAGAGGCCAGAGTTCCGGAACCGTCGTCCGCCGGTGATTCCGTCTGCCGGAGACGATCGGTCAGTATTTCCCGTAAGGACTCAAAAAAAAGTTCGCCGCCCCGGTTGGTGCCCAAATACTTTCTTTGAAAACTGTAATCGTACCACTTCTCGGCATCCGGACGGGCAGAGTTTTGAAACCTTTCGTCCAGCCACAGAAGAACCGGAACTTTAGCCTCTTCCCGGTCAGCCGGAGAAAAACCCGGCGGCAGAGACAGATTTTCCTCAACCGCAATCAGCGACTCCACAGTCCGGGCCACCTTGTCCCAGCTCAAGCTGCCGGAACCGTCCTTAGCCGAGAGAACCAGACCGTTATGGAAAATATCAAAAAACCGTTCGGTAAAATGCATAACGCCTCTACAGCCGGTTGCCGGACAAAGTCACCATGGCCGACTCCGGAGCCTGATCCCAGAACAAGACGAGGCGTCTGGCTTTTAAGGCTTCCTGCCACATGGGATCGGCCTGGGCTAAACTGAAATAAACCGTATCCGGACTTCTGGGCAGGCCCAAAGGCGGTGATTCCAAAAGGCGCATGGCAATACCGGGCAGATTATAGGAAACCAGATTTTCGGCTCTCTCCGGGCAGGCCAGTTTGCCGAAAGACAAAAGGGAAGAGGCCGCTTTTTCCCTGGCTTCAGCCGACCTGACCGACAGCCAGAAAACGTAATTGGGGGTCAGGGCCGGGAGTTCGGCCGTAAAACGGTAACCTTCCCGCTTAAAGATTAAAGTCAGTTCCGGCCCCACGGCCACGGATTCCAGAAGCCTTCTGATTAAATTTTTCGTTTCCAGAAAAGCCGGATAGGGATCTAAGTGGTCATAAGGCCTCAAGCCCCCCGAGCCCACCAAAGACTCCCCCAAAGCCGAAAGTCCGGGACTGAAAATCGTAAGCTCCGCCGCCAGTTCCCGAAGAGCCGTAAAAGCCCGGTACGGATGAAGAGCCTGAGGCACGAGCAGATAATGAAACCTGGCAATATGACGGCTGACAATGCCTAAAACAACAATCAGAGATAAAGTCCGCCCGCCGAAATTTTCCGGATGAGCGGCCGGACTGAACTTATATTCCTCCAGCTGCCGGCTTTTGGCTTTCAGGATTTCCAGCACATCCATCATCAGGCGCCTTAAAGGATGATCATCGTACAAAGTTAAAGCCGGCGGGGCGTACTCCCTGAGCAGAGACACCTTGTCGCCGTCCCGCTGGAGTCTGGCTAACGGGTTTAAAGTAACCGCCTCTTTGGCCTGCGCCGTCTCGGTCCCGAAAAGCACGGAGGCGTTTAAACCTAAAGTCTCAACCCGGCCGGGCGGTCCTTCCCCCAGCAGATCCGGCACCATCTCCGGTTCGGAACTGGTGTTGTAGAGCCTTCTTTTAACGGCCTGCCCGGAACCTTCCTGATTGACATTGGGCGAGGTCCGGGAAAAAACCGGCACCGCCAGACTGACAGTCAGCGGATCGTCGGTATTGGTCCAGACCTGAGCAAAAGAGCGGGGAGCCAGCTCCAGATTGCCGGGCCTTTTCAGACGCCTTCCGTCAGCCAGCCAGAGATCGAGCCGTAGGACCTCAAATGTAAAATTAGCCAGAGCTTCCTGGCTTATCTCCAGCTCAACCAGTCCCCAGGGATAAGGCTGATGGACCCCCAGAAGATAAGCCGCCGTGTCTCGGTTCTGGAGTTCTAAAAGCTGAAAGTGCTGGGGCTCTAAAAACGTGCCCTGCTGCCAGTAAATGGGGCGAAGTTGGCTCATGCCTGAATCTCCGAAAGGCCTTTGGCCTTAAATTAGAATATAGGTTCGGCGGTTACTCAGGAGCCGCCGGAGGAGGGGTGCTCCTGCCCGGGACCGATTTAGAGCCGGTCTGAACAGACGGATAATTTGAAACCGGCGGCAGCGGAAACCGGGAGCCGGCCCCGGCGGCGGCCGGCGGACTGACCCCGTCCGCTCCCGCCGCCACGGGGGAGGACGGCTGAACCGGGCCGGCTGTCCCTGATGCCGTCCCAGGAGTGATGCCAGGGGCGGCCGGAACAGAAGCCGGCGGATTAGTCCCGCCCGCTCCCCGGCCCGGAGGCGGCGCGGCCGGCTGACATGCAAGAGGCGGACAGATCGGAGCGGGAGTGCCGCCGGGATCTTTTTCCGCATAAGTTTCGGCCGGGACGTTTAAGTCGTTTTTTTCCCGTGGAAAGAAGACCAAAGACTGACTGCGCAGTAAAAGCCAGGCCGACAGAGGCTGTATCTCGTAAGTATTGGCAAATATGAGCTTTTTGTTTTCATGGACCGGAATAAGCAAAAACCCCGCCCCGCCCGGACCGGGCAGAGCGGAAAAACCGCCGGCGAATCCTACGTATCTTGCTCCACCCAGCCGGTCAAGGACCAGATCCCTGGTTTCGCCGGGCTGGATAAGAAAACGGGTAGCGCCCACAACTCCTGGCGGCAGTTTAGTGTCAGTTTCCACTCCGGGACAGGCTGCCAGCTGACCTAAACCGGGACCGGTGGCCATATTGCCCTGAAACCAGTTTAAATCCGACAGCTGGTAGAAGCACAGGGTCAGTCCGGCCGGCACCCCGTCGGTTAAATTCAGATCCCTGGAAGCCACGAGACCTACTGTTATGGCTTTGGGGGCAAAAAGATACTGGAGCAGATCCAGACTTTTTACCGGCGGACCCGGATTCGGAGACAGAGCTTCACTGGGGTGGCTGCAGGCTCCCAGCAGCAAAGCCGCCCAGGCCAAAAATATTGTCAGCAGATTCTTCAAGAATATCTATCCCAATAAAATGTTCGGCCATTTACAGGTCCGGCCTTAATAAATACTACAAAGGACCTCGGTCGCCGGAAGCCGGACTTTCCAGAAACAGAAAGCTGTCAGGCGGGGAAAGGCAGGTCCAGCGGCCCAGAACCCCGTCCTGACCCAAACTGGCCCCTTTTGCCACTCCCGGGGCTAAGACAATATTGAGGCTGTAAACCAGCGGGGAGTTTAAATAAAGGTCAACGGCCGCCTCCAAATCCTCTCTTAACCGGCCGCCCGGTTTAAGATCTTCAAACAGCAGAGGGTCACTGACCGGTAAAGTCAGATCAAACTGGCTGCATCTGTCTCTGACCCGGCGGCCCAGAACCGAACCGCCCAGTCTGCGGTACTGCTTATCGCCGCCTAAACGTAACCGCTGGCTTTCGGGTATGCTAACCCACCTTAAAACGCACTGGGTCAGTCCGGCTCCGGGCAGATTAAAACGGCCGGTTATGTAAGCCAGCAGCCCTTCGGCGGTCCTCGAATGGCTGGCCAGTAAGCCCATAAACGGCAGATCCGCCTCCACCGCCTCGGACTTTCCCCTGAAGGCTTCGATGGAACGGCCCAGCAGACAGCGGATCATCTCCCAGCAGACCTGGTCATTTTCCTCCAAAAGACGGAAAGCCAGCTGATTGTGAAAAAAAGCCGCCGCATGATGCCGGTAGCTGGGCAGGGAGATAAGATTAATAAGCTGGTCGGAAGAATAATCCTCGTTCAGGACGTCGTCCAGTATTTCCTGGGCGTAAAAAGGCGGCAGAGGCGAGGCGGCCCCGCACAGCCCCATAAAGGTCACGGTCAGATCGTAGCCGTCATTATATTCGTTAACCGCCGTCAGATCAGAAGCGGGAAAAGCCAGATCGGTCGAAGCCGTGATCTTCAGTCCGTTATTTATCATCTCGCTCAAAGACGAAAAACGATCCTGGTTAGCCAGAAATAAAAGTCTTAAGGCCTGAAAATAGGAAAAACTGCGGGGATCTTTTAAAAGTTCTTCAATCATACCAACCGTTTAGCTCCCAGCCTGGGCGGCCAGGACAAGACCTGGCGGGTATTTTTAACCGTAACCGACAGTCTGGAGTAAGTATTTATCTGATGAAACAGACCGAAGAAGTGGTCCAGAACCTCCCCGAACAAATCCAGGTCCCCCGATGAGGCGAACCCGTCCTGGTCCGCAGTCAGGTCGATCCGGCTGCCCCGGTAAGGCAGTCCCTGAATAAAAAAATCCTCCCGGTTGGCGGTCACGCTCTCCACTGATTCCACCCTTTTACGGTTGGAAAGGCTCCGGCCTAAGTCCGGATCATTGACGGCCGAATGGAGAACTAAGATCTCCCGAAGACCTGCGGCGGTCAAAAAAGGAATTAAATTGACGTGGAGATGGGAGATTAAGCGCCATAGCTGCCAGTCGGCCGAAATAGGCGGACAGGAGGTGGTGGGCGGAATAATATTGGCAAACGTGGCCGTGGACGGCGAACTGTCCGTGGGCAGGCAGATCTCGCCTGTCCTTAAATGCTCGGTAATGCCCACATTGAGGCATTTTAAGTTAACCGAAAACGTCTCCGGCCCAGGACTTTGGCCTTCCCGATAAATGAGGCTAAGGAAATATTCCCCTTGATCAGTGATGGGCGAAAGCCTCCGGACGATCCGGTACAGACCCTCATTATGGCGGGTGAAATTTTCAAAAGGCGCGTAAATTTTCGACTGACCGTCGGCCGTCAGGGAAGAGACCCCCTCGACCGAGAAGATGGCCAGCTTTTCGGCGTCAAAATCCTGAGGCTGCAGCAGATACTCGTCATGACGGTGATCTATGATCAGGGGATGGGCCGGATGGGGAAAAACATTAACCGCCGGACAGGCGTTTAATAAAAAGTTCTCCGGCCTCATGGAACCTAAGGGTCCGGTCAGATTCTTAAGATGAAACTTCAGGGTCAGGTTCATCTGGGGACTTTTGGTCAGAGGCCCTAATCCGTCAATATTTAAAAACAAAAGCTTCTGGGGGACGGTAAAATATTCCTGGATCAGGTTAAAAGCCAGTAACGGCTGGTTAGGCAGAGCCCTTTCGTCAGCCCCGAACCCCCCTGAGGAAAGACTGCCCGGGCCCAGAGAAATTGCCCGCCCTTCGGAGATCGCCTCCACCTCATCTATGTGCCGTAAAAAGACCCGCCGTCTTTCGCTGGCTTCCGGATAATCGCCGGCCAGATGGATAACGAGACGGTCCGGCAGCCAGCGGTTTAGAGGCGCCGGAGAGCTGACGGTCAGACTGACCGTAGTCAGGCCGCTCTGTCCTTCTTCGCAATTGACCGCCGAGATCTGAGCAGGCAGGACGGTTAAAGGCCTGGTCGTGGTAAATTTAGCCGAAACCCCGTTCACCGGAAGCGAGGCCAGCGCCGCTCCGGCCTTCACGGCAACAGGCTCGGCAAAACCCCGGACAGGCCGAAAATGCATCATAGTCGTACTGGGTATAGGCAGCAGAACCGCCGGAAACACCATACGCAAAAGAGACTGGATCAAATCCGGAAAGCCCTCGGCTAAGGTGCTTCTGACCAGGCTGGACAGAAAAGCCACTCCTTCCAGAAGCCGTTCCACGTCCGGATCATCGCCTTTGGCCCCCAGCATGGGAGCTAAAGCCGGGTTATTTTTGGAAAAATCCGATCCCAAAACCCGCAGATTAGCCAGCTCTTCCTGGTAAAGTTCCTTGAGCACCTGGCTCCTTTGTCAGGGTCTAATTGACCTCTATCTGACCGTCCGGATGAATGGACGTTGAAAAAAAGAGACTGCGCCGTTCATTATTGAACTCAATCTCCCCGGACAGGGAAAACTCCAAAACGCCGGTCTGGCGGCTGGGCACATGAGTGACGGCCGGATTTTTAAGCCTGGGTTCGTACTTACGGATGACATCGGTTAAAATCCTGGCCATTTCCCTCAAAGTTTCCAGGTCGCTTTCCCCGGCTAAACTGCTGAAGTCCGGCAAGCCGAAATCCGGGGCGCTGGCCGAACTGCCCTGGTGAGTCCGAAAAATCAAAATCAGGTGGTGTTCCAGAGAAGCGGTCAAGGCTTCAGTGGAAGTTAAGTCCGGCCTGGGACCTTTACTTTGGCGGATTCTTTCGAGAAGTCGGAGGCGCACTTTCTACACCATTAGAGATCTTAATAATCCTTTTTAATATAACATAGAAACTGCCGTAAAAGAAGACCAATAAGGAGAATAAATTATTCTTAAGAAGTCTTCTAGGGAACCGATGAGAGAGTATAACCGGGCCTGACCACCATATATGCCATAAAATAATAATTTATTGCCAATATATAGAAATATTAAGACTAAAAAAAAGTTAAAATTTTCAGGTTAAATACTTGTAAATTAAATAAATTAGACCTTAATACGCCCCCGGAAGACTAAAGAAAGAAAAATAAGTCTGCCTGTCGAATAATTCAAGCCAAAAACAAAATATCGGAACGGAAAAAATCCCAAACGGATCCGCGCCCACCAGACTGCCCTGACCGCCCGGCAGGCAACAATTTTAAAATTATGGCCAAAAAACTCCCTGACGGCCTAGCAAAAAGTCCGTTTTAGTGTATCTCTAAATATTTGATATCATTAATTTTTTTGAACTCGACTTTAAGAAAAAGGGTGGTTTTGCGGAGGCATCACTTCTTGTCAAAAAAATTATTTGATTAATTTAGCATTTTATTATTGTTATATAATTATATTAATAGTATAAATATATAAATACGATATTAATTATCTTATTTACGTTTACGCAAATTCATCTCAAGGGAGTTCAGTCCGCCTAAAATGCGGCAACAGCTTTGTACCTGGAATCTGCTTCCGAAACAGATAGATTGACGGTATTGTCAATGGCGGACTGACGAACGTCAGTAGCATATGACGCAGCTAAGGCAATATAGAAATTAAGTCTCCATGTTACACGCCCAAATATATCAGAATGAACAAAGTAACAGATGGTCCCAGAGGACAAAGTCTAAATATATAAATCAAGATAAAAAAATTTTATCAATAAAACCTATTTTTAAGCTAATTGCTGAACGGCTGATCCAAGCCGTATGAGCCCAAAAAAGAAATCATATCTTGCCAAAAAAAAAGAAATATTATACAAATATCAGAAAATCAGTAAACTTCCAGGATTTGGAGTCTGAGCTGTGGAATTAGGGAAGAGCGGACAGCTGTTGAATATTTCTAAACAAAAATGACCGACCATTGACCGGAATTTTTCTAACACTAAAATAGAGGTCCGAAACAAATGTCAGTACCTTGGGACGTGATAACAGGAAAATCCATCGCTTTTTCCAAACGCTGGGAGAATGCAGTTAGTGAAGCAGCAGAGGGAATACTTTTTGTTACTGATTTTCTGCAGGTGTTCGGCGTAGAAGACCCTGGAACGGTTGGCAATTTTGAGTATAAAGTTCCTCTGTCCTATGGAAAAAAAGGCTACATTGATTACCTATGGAAAAAGCAGATCGCCATCGAAATGAAGTCAAGAGGCGAAAACCTTTCGTCAGCCTACAATCAATTAAAAAACTACCTCCAACATCTGCCTTCAGAAGAAATCCCCGACCTGTGGATGGTCTGCGATTTTGAAAAAATTTGGCTGATCCAACGTTCAAGTAAAAAACGTTTTGAATTCGAAACCCGAAATTTGCGCAGGCATATCAAAAAATTTGCCTCCCTGGCTGGCTACATGGGTGAGCGGATACGAGAAAATCAAGAGGCAGCTAACATCACGGCTGCTGAAAAAATGGCCAAACTTCACGATGAGCTAAAATTGCACGGCTACGTTGGGCATGACCTTGAAGTATATCTGGTCAGGCTGCTGTTCTGCCTTTTCGCCGAAGACACAAACATTTTTCCTAAAGACAGTTTTTCAGAATATATTGAATCATCCAAGCCCGACGGAAGTGATCTGTCGAGTCTAATTTTCAGGTTGTTTGAAGTCCTGAACATGCCGGAAGAAGTGAAGGAAAAGAAAAAATTACTTTCAAAAGAATTAAAACCTTTCTGCTACGTCGACGGAAAACTTTTTTCAGAAAGACTCGGTCCGGCTGATTTTGACGCCAAAATGCGTCAGACCCTTCTGGACTGCACCCAATTTGACTGGAACTCCATCAGTCCGGCTATCTTTGGAGCCATGTTCCAAGGTGTCATGAGCCGCCATCAGCGCCGAGAATTCGGAGCCCATTATACAAGTGAAGAGAACATATTAAAGCTTATAAATCCGCTGTTCCTGGACGAACTGTGGGCTGAGTTTCAACTGGTCAAAACTATACCGACCGCCCTTAAACAGTTTCACGAAAAACTTGGCCGACTGTGCTTTTTAGATCCAGCCTGCGGTTGCGGCAATTTTCTGATAATCACCTACCGGGAGTTACGGAAGCTCGAACTGGAAGTAATAAAAATGCTTTACGGTAACCGCCAGAAGTTTATTGATTTAAAATTAATTTTCAGAATCAACGTCGACCAGTTTTACGGGATTGAGTACGATGACTTTCCAGGACAAATTGCCATGGTCGGAATGTGGTTAATTGACCACCAGATGAACATGCTCGTCACAGACGAAATTGGACAATATATCAAAAGGATTCCGTTAACAGAAAGCGCAACAATTAAAAAAGGCAATGCCCTGCAAATCGATTGGGAGACAATTGTTCCAAAGAATAAGCTGTCGTACATACTTGGCAATCCGCCGTTTATTGGCGGAATGATGATGTCACGCGAACAAAAAACTGATATGAATGATGTTTTCGGTGAGATAAAAGGTGTCGGTGAACTTGATTATGTTTCTGCCTGGTATAAAAAAGCAGCCGATTACATGACGGATACAAATATAAAGGCTGCCTTTGTTTCGACGAACTCTATATCACAGGGCCAGCAAGCCGTTACCCTTTGGAAACCCCTCCATAAAAAAGGATTGGTTATCAACTTCGGTTACCGGACTTTCACCTGGTCAAATGAAGCTAAGGGCAAAGCTACTGTAAATTGTATTATTATTGGCTTTTCTTATGTTAATTCACCGAAGAAATTTATCTTTGACGGCTCAGAAAAAATTGAAACATCCCAAATCAACTCTTATTTAGTGGATGCTCCTAACATATTCATTGATTCACGTTCTAAACCATTGTCAAACGTCCCTCCAATGCATTTTGGAAGCATGCCTCGCGACGGTGGATGGTTTATCCTAAGTGATCGTGAAAAAACTGAACTTCTCAGAGAGGAGCCGTCCGCCAAAAAATGGATTCGTCCATATATTGGAGGTTTAGAATTTATTAATAATAAATCAAGATGGTGTCTTTGGCTCGTTAATGCTAACCCGGCTGAAATCAAACAATGCAAAATTGTAATGTCACGAATTGAAAAAGTTAAAAAATTCAGAGAAAAAAGCAAAGCTGACGCGACTAGAAAATTTGCCGAAGCACCGATGCTTTTCTGCCAAATTGCTCAACCTAAAACTGAATACATTGCCGTTCCAAGAACATCTTCCGAGCGCAGATTATACGTCCCAATCGGATTTTTACCGGCGACAACCATAGCAAGTGACGGTATGTTTCTTATTCCCAATGCCACGGCATATCATTTTGGCATATTGACCTCCAATGTTCATAATGCCTGGATGAGAGCCATCTGCGGAAGACTCGAAATGAGATACAGGTATTCAAAAGATATTGTTTATAACAATTTTCCCTGGCCGTCTGTCACGGCGGAACAATACTCAAGAATTGAAAAAACAGCTCATGTAATTTTGGACACTCGGGTTAAGCATACAGACTGCAGCCTGGCCGATCTATACGATCCTCTGTCCATGCCTGGCGATCTTCTTGAAGCCCACCAAAATAACGATCTGGCTGTCATGAAAGCCTATGGATTCGCTCCCCGCAATAAAAAATTAGATGAATCAGCTTGCGTGTCAAAACTTATGAAAATATATCAGGAGATGATAAAAGGAATTTCCGAATAGATTTTCCATTTTTTGCCAAATTACCAGCAATTTCAAATTAATTTTGCAACAATATATAATTCCCTGGGGTGCAAAACTTCTATTGGGTCTCCTCAAATTTGCGATCATCGGTTCAAATCCATAAATGACAAGGTTAAAAATGATTTTCTTTTTTGGAGTGAATTCTTAAGTCCTTACGGTTTAATGGTTTAATAACCGGCCA
>JAISEL010000118.1 GCA_031264185.1 Deltaproteobacteria bacterium | reverse complement strand
AAAATGCTGCCGTAGCCCGCTTTGCCGAAAACGTCCTTCAATATGCCCGAATAGCCGTTCTTAACCTCTTTGTTGGGAAACTTGAAGGTGTAGCTTGGTTCATCATCGTCGGAATCATCGGCGCTGCTGTCACCGGGGTGGATAATCTCCCTGTCAATAGTCAGGCAGCCGGAATGAAAAAGAATCGGCGCCGGATCCAGATGCTGCAGATCGGCTTTTCTTATTTCGCTTGAAAAATACTCCTCGATCTGAGGAGCCAGAAAATCCTGGGGCCTTTGACGGATCATCGCCTTAAGATGGGAGGGCTGGCCGCTCGCAACCCAATATTTGGCGAATTTTTTGTCGGAAAAAAGGTTCACGAGGGCGTAGGGATTCAGAACCCTTTCCGGGCCCAGCCAATTGTAGCCGTCGTACCAGGCTAGGATTTTCTCTCTCAGATCGCTGACCCGGCTGTCAGGCGGCATGTATCCGCTTTCTGTTTGGGCCTTAAGCAGATCCTCCATCCTGTCGCCGAAATACCGGTCGAACTCAGACACAGTAAAGCCGCAGACCCCGCCGTATTCCGGCAAAAGGGAGATGTCCTTAAAGTTGTTGGGTCCGGAATCCAGGGCGGTCATGGCGAACCTGGTTATGCCGGTCACAAAGACGAAACGGATGTGCTCAAAGGAGCTTTTGAGGGTCGTGTAAAACCCATGGAGGACTTTGCTGTTGGCCTGGGCCAGGTCCGGGTCGCCGATATGACCGGCCACCGGGGCGTCATACTCATCAATCAGAATCACTGAGCCTGCGCCGTGTTTGCCGTAAATACTGGCCAGAAGAGCCTTTAAGATTATGCCGTAATTTTTTTCGGGGACGGTGATGTCCATGGATTTGGCCGCATTCAGGAGGTCAAAAATGATAGAGTCCTCCAGTTGTTCCGGGCTGTCAGTTTTAGCGTAGTTCATGGACAGACGAATTACCGGATAGGGCCTGAAATCATAACCGGTCTCCCGGCTGATCCAGAGATTTTCAAAAAGATGGCGGCGGCCTAAAAACAATTCTTTAATGGTATCCAATAGAATGGTTTTCCCAAATCGTCTGGGTCTGGAGAGGAACAAGTAGTTAAGAGCAGGGTCTTTGACCATGCTGTAAATATAAGGCGTCTTGTCGACGTAAAGCCGATCATAGGAAATTAGCTCATGGAAGCTTTGGAGAATTCCGGGAAGCTCTTTCGGCTTTTTTTCGTCCATTATTGGTTTGTTCATGTTGCCTCCGACTTGATGTCCCCAAAGTCTGTATTTTTGGTCATGGTCTTTTGAGCAGTCAAGAGCAGGTAGATAACACCACTGCTTAAAAAATTTCGTCAACCGGATTATTATGGTTAAAGCCCGTAATAAGGTAAAAACAACTCCAAAAGAATAATCGGGCGCTGATATCTAAAAATCTGGCCAGCAACCATGAAAGTGTATCAAAAGCCAAAATGTTTCAAATAACTTTCGGAGAAGGCCGCCTCTGCTTCAAATTCAGGTTTATGCCTTCTAAAATGGACCAGTCAATTTCCGGGTAACAGACTCTTCGGTTCAGTACGGCCGGATAGGATTCCCAAAACTGATGAACGGACCAGTCTCAGGCCCATATAATCTTCGTTCTGCAGTTCCGTCTGGAGTAAAGTGAGAAAAATGGCCAGGACCACCAAAACATAAAAGCTACTGACCAATTATAGTAGTGATGATTATACCACATTTTGATCGGTTTTGGACAGATTTTTTACTTATCGCTATTTTAACTTACATACATAAAAATAACCGAGCCAATGGTTCATTGAATCTGAGGCGGGAGAGCCTAAATTTTGGACAGTATCCTCGCTTTCATGATTTTGCTCTATTGCTTATTTTTAAGATTTCGAAAGTTATAATATTTTGAGTTCTCCAATAATCCTGAAAACAATCAGCGCAATGTGACTGGCTTTACGCCGGTTAATTAAGACATTTTAAAACACAGTCCACCACGTACTCCTGAGCTTCTTTGGTCAGGCCAGGCCAGATAGGCAGACAGATCTGACTTTCGGCGGCTTTTTCCGACTGGGGAAGGGGAGTTAAAGGGGTTCCTAATACGTGAGGATTGTTGCGCAAAAAAGGCTGTTTGTTTAAAGGGATCGTGTAAACTTCTCCGGCTAAACTGACCTGAAATTCTTTTTTTAAGCGTTCTTTCAAGTGAGAGCGGCTGACTTTATCCGGCAGAAGGGTAATATATTTGTAATAAGCCGGTTTTTGGTTTTCCGGAGGTAAAAGTCGGGTTAGAGGACTGTTGACCAACAGTTGATCGTAAACTTCAGCCGCCTGTCTTCTTTGGTTTAAAATCCAGTCGGCTTTTTCCATTTGCCGGAGACCTAAAAGGGCGTGGATTTCCGAAGGCCGGAAATTGAGTCCGAAATGTTCATGGATATTGGAGCCCGGGTTTTCCTGGCCATGCTGGCGTAATATCAGCATCTTCCGGTGAAGCTCTGGGTCATCGGTTGTGACCATACCGCCTTCGGCAGTGGTCAGGACTTTGGTGGGATAAAAGGAAAAAGCGGCCGCCGTGCCTAAGGTGCCGGCTTTAGCTCCATTGTCTATTGCTCCGTGAGCGTGGGCGGAGTCTTCAATCAGATAGGCACAGTGCTCCTGAGCCAGGGTTTTTAAGTCCCGCCATTTGGGAGAAATAAAACCGCCTAAGTGGACTAGAACTATGGCCCGGGTATCGGCCCGGGTCATTCTGGCGGCCTCGTTGGGAGCCAGCTGAAATAATTCCGGATCAACGTCGGCTACAGCTATTTTGGCTCCGGCGGCAATAAAAGCCATTGCTGTGGCCATAAAAGTTAGCCCCGGGACAATGACCGAATAACCGGAAAGATTAAGACCACGGGCTATTAGTTCCAATGCCTGGGTGCCGCTTTGACAGCCTAAAGCCCATCTAGAGCCGACAAAATCGGCAAATTTTTCTTCAAACAAACGGCTCTTGTCACCCATGGCCAGGCTGCCGGACAGTAGCATCCGGCTGAGTTCTTCCCCGATAATGCGGACATCGTCGCAGTCAAAGGGAATTTTTAAAATTGGCACTTCCATAGACCTGACCTTTTGAAGATAATTTTGGGCCTAAGAACAGGGTGTCTGGGCCAAAAAGTTCTGGCGGGCTGTTTTGGGAAATAAACACATCCGATTAATCTATTCTGTCCTTAAGACATTATAACTTAAAAAAGTATAACCACAAAAAGGATAAACTCCAAAAAACCTCTGCCCGTTAAAGCTTAATTACGGCCTGTGACCAAAAGGAATTTGATTGCCTGTAAAGATATTAGTAAAACAGCAAGGGCTGTTCTGACCACCGACGATTTCTCGGAATTCAGACTAAACTGCTTTAAGACGACTGGCCGCCTAAGCGTTACTGGAATTTGTTAAGCCGTATGTTTTCTAAATCTTTTTAGCTTCACTCTGCCGAAGCTCATCTAAAGGCTGGGGTGTTTAACTGAACTTTTAAAGAAGCGTAATGCCAAAGATAGTCTGTTTTTGGTCTTTTACTGTTGGTATGTAATTAATACTAAAATGTCTCTATAACGTAAAATATGCTCTTGTGTTTTATGTTACTAAAATGACTAAATAAATATTAATAAAATGTTTATATTTTTAATATTGTATATGGTTATATATAAAAAATTATATATATTTTTTTAAAATGAAATAGCAAGTATTACTGACGGCTGCCTCATAAACACTTCAGTCGCCTCACTGAGTAAAATGCGAATGGAGTCTTTGATCTCCCAGGAAAATATATTTCAGGGTAAACAGAGTAAACAGAAAGATACTTGACAGAGTCGATCAGAGTATTGTATATTCCTTTCATTCTTGTTCATGATTTTTTTATGCCAACACATTTTCGACTGGGTTTTGGGCTAGAACAGATGTGTT
>JAISEL010000021.1 GCA_031264185.1 Deltaproteobacteria bacterium | reverse complement strand
ATTTTTTATAATATTGTTTAAATACTCATCAGGATTCAATTCCGGAGAATACGGCGGAAGAAAAAAAAGCTCGATTTTATTGGAGCGATCTTTTAACCATGCTTGAACAAGCTTTCCGTGATGAACTTTCAGGTTGTCAACGACAAGAAAAGCTTTTTTTGTTGAATTCCTAATAATATTGTTCATGAATTTGATGAACAATTTAGCTGTCATAGACTCTAAATATATCATATATTTCATCAAACCACTAGGAGAAATTGCAGAAATAATATTTAATTTTAATCTCTTTCCGCTGCTTTTAATTGCAGGCGTTTGCCATTTCGGCGCATATGACCTGGTCTTATGGTCTTCTGTGCGTATGCCAGATTCGTCAGCAAAATATATCTGATAACCATTTGACATTACGCGTCTTTTAATATCCTCAAAATATTCAAACCATTGCTTCACCTTTTCAGGGTCTTGTTCATGTGCCTTTTTTACAGGGCGTTGCGGTGTAAAATTCCATCGTTTCAAATAATCCCCGACAGTCCTTGCAGCAGCATCTATATTAAAACGCTGCTTAATGAGCTCTGAAACTGCCTTTCCTGACCAACCTGAATGGTTTAGTCCGAATTTAGTTGATTCGCCATTCAAAAGGCATTCCTTAATGTTTTCTTCCTGTCCTGGAGAGAGTTTCCTTCCATTGCCAACAGGTTTGCCGCGTTTTTTGGCCGCCAGCCCTTCCTCGCCAGCCAGTTCATACCGCTCAACCCAGCGGCAGACAGCAGGAACGCTTACAAGCAACATGAAAGCGGTGATGAGCGCCGGGAAATTCCGGCGATGGAGGCTTATCACCCGGTCTCTGATCATCTGCGGATACGTTTTTGTTGTGTTGGAAGGTTCAATTGTTTTCATGCATAGATTATGCAATAAAAATAATGCAATATCTACTATCTCTTTGTGGTAAGGATGGAAAAATTTTAATTCCATAATATCCTTAAATGGTACGGTGTTTATGATTTATCAAAATTATCCGACGAGGTAATATTGGCCACTTTTGCGGCCTTGGAAGGCAATAGCTAGCGATCTCTTACTTTTTTCGGCTTTCTTGATTAAATTGTTCGGCCGGTGTACTATTATGCATTCCCAGCAAAGGTCAGGCCTTTAGGGACGATGTATTTTCTTGTCCGAAAAAGTGTGTCTGTCAATCCGCTGAGGTAAGGCCGAGTAGAACGGTTCAACATGCCATAATGGGATCGTGGTATACTGTTAACGGCGTAAAGTTCAACGTATGGATTAACGTATCTTTTGACAGTCCAGGGCCGTAAGGCCAGCTGATCTGCCGGGATGACTGTTTAGGGTATTTTTTACTGTTTTAACCAATAACTTTGGGAGGCGGCGCAGGTTTTCCGGATTCAGCCCCGGAAAAACGCCGAAGAGCAGATGAAAATAGGTTTTATTGGGGCCGGTAAGGTCGGGTTTTGTCTGGGCCAGTATTTGGCCCGAAAAGGCCGGACAGTGGTCGGCTACTACTCTCGCTCGCCCGAACCGGCTCTGGAGGCGGCCGGGCTGACCAATTCCTCCGGGTTTTCTTCGGCCCAGGATTTAATCAGCCAGTCGGATATCATTTTTTTTACCGTGCCAGACGGTCTGATTGGTCCGGTCTGGCAGTCTCTGGCCCATATTCCGGTGGACGGCAAGATTCTGGCCCACTGCAGCGGCTCCCTTTCATCCGGGGTCTTTGGCGACCTTAAGGAAAAAGGCGCTTCCGGCGTTTCTCTCCATCCTTTGATGGCCATCAGCGATAAGTATCAGTCCCAAAAGCTTTTAAATGAGGCCGTGTTTTCGGTCGAAGGCGACGAGCAGGCCGTGGCCGGAGTCTCGGAACTGGTCAAAAGTTTGGGCAATGAGATTTATGTTCTGGACAAGCGCTTTAAGACCATCTATCATTGCGCTGCCTCTTTTGTCAGTAACTTTTCCGTGGCTCTGGCCTATGTCGGGGCCGAGCTTTTAGCCTCCTGCGGCCTGGAAGGGGCCCAGGGCGCTCTTTTTAAGCTTATGCTCAATAACGCCCTGTCCGTTTCCGAGTACGGTCCGGTTAGAGCTTTAACCGGTCCGGTGGAAAGGGGAGATACGGGCACAGTTTCGGCCCATCTGAATGTTCTGACAGGTGACGACAGGGAACTGTACCGGCTTTTGGCCAGTAAGCTGGTGGAAGTGAGCAAGAAAAAGCACCCGGACAAAGATTACTCCCCCTTAGTAAAGATCTTACAAGAGCCTTAAAGACCTATTGCCGCTGAAAATGAAGCCGGCGGAGGAGAATCCTGACTATGAGAAAAACCGTTTCAGCTTTTACTGAGGCTAAAAAATCCGGCCGTAAACTGACTATGCTGACCGCCTACGACTATTCCTTCGCCCGCCTGGTGGACAGCGCCGGAGTGGACGGGATTCTGGTGGGCGACTCTCTGGGCAATGTTATTCTTGGCTATGAAGATACCATTTCCGTGACCATGGATGATATCATCCACCATACTCAAGCTGTGGTCCGGGGTTCAGAAAACGCTCTAGTCGTGGCTGACATGCCTTTTATGTCATATCAGGTCTCAGTGCCCCAGGCTGTGGAAAACGCCGGGCGTCTGTTGAAGGAAGGCCGGGCTCAGGCGGTCAAACTGGAAGGCGGGCAAGTGGTTGCCGCCCAGATTAAAGCCATTGTTGAGGCTTCAATTCCGGTCATGGGCCACATCGGCCTGACCCCCCAGTCGGTTAACGCTATGGGAGGGTTTAAGGTCCAGGGTAAAAATGAAGAGGCGGTAAAAAAACTTCTGGCCGACGGCAAGGCCGTGGAAGAGGCCGGGGCTTTTTGTGTGGTGGTGGAATGCGTACCGGCCAATGTCATGAAGACTTTAACGGAATCATTGTCCATCCCCACCATCGGCATCGGGGCCGGACCACACTGCGACGGTCAGATACTGGTTTACCACGATATGCTGGGCCTGTTTGACCGGTATACGCCTAAGTTTGTCAAGAAATACGCCGAGGCCGGGGATTTGATCAAAAAAGCCTTTGCCTCTTATGTCAGTGAAGTCCAAGACCGGACTTTTCCGGCCGAAGAACATTGTTTCTTGGGCCAGGGAGAGACTTTGGCCAAAATGTACTGAGAAGAAACATGGAAGTAAATAAAACTGTCCGGGATATCCGGGCTCTGGTCCGAACCTGGCAAAAAGAAGGCCTGACTATAGGCTTAGTCCCGACCATGGGCTATCTGCACGAAGGCCATGCCAGTTTAATCAGGCGGGCCAAAGAAGATAACGACCGGGTCGTAGTCAGTATTTTTGTCAACCCGACCCAGTTTGCCCCGGGCGAGGACCTGGCAACTTACCCCCGTGATTTTGAGCGTGATTCAAAACTCTGCGCCTCTTTGGGGGTCAGCGCAATTTTCAATCCCGAACCGCCCGAGATGTATCCGTCCGGATTTGCCACTTATATCGAAGCCCCGTCTCTGGCCGCCAATCTCTGCGGCCGCAGCCGTCCGACTCATTTTCGGGGTGTCTGTACGGTGGTGTCCAAACTCTTCCTCATCTGCGAACCGGACCGGGCTTATTTCGGACTGAAAGACGCCCAGCAGTTTTTTATCCTCAAAAGGATGGCCATAGATCTAAATATGGACCTGGAAATGATTCCCGGGCCTACGGTCCGGGAATCGGACGGTCTGGCATTAAGCTCCCGGAACGCCTATTTAAGCCCCCAGGAAAGGCAGGCCGCTTTAGTTCTCCATAGGGCTTTGCATCTGGCTGAAGAGAAACTCAAATCAGGCCTGAAAGACGGCCGGGAGATTGTCCGGCTTATCGCCGAAACAGTTTCAGCCGAACCTTTAGCTAGGCTGGATTATGCCGAAGTGGTCGAGACGGAAGGTTTGAGTCCGGCCGAGACAATTTCCGGGGAAGTTCTGGTGGCCCTGGCCGTTTTTATTGGCCGGACGCGCTTAATTGATAATTTTCTTTTCCGGCCCGGGGTTTAACGTGAAAATATCGGTCCTAAAATCCAAGATCCATAGGGCTTCCGTCACCCGGACAGCCCCGGATTACGAGGGCAGCATCACGGTCGATCAAAAACTTCTGGCCGCCTCAGGCATCTGCGAGTACGAAAAGGTTCTGGTGGCCGATGTCAATAACGGCCGGCGCTTTGAAACGTACTGCCTATCCTCTCCGGAAGAGGGTCTGGTCTGTGTCAACGGAGCGGCGGCCCGGCTGGTCACGGAAGGCGATCTGATTATCATCATGGCTTTTGCCCTGATTAAGCCAAAGAAGGCGGCAGGATTCAGGCCGAAAGTTTTGCTGGTGGACTCAAATAACAGGCCTTTGGCTGAGAAATTTGAAGCAGAGATTGTGGTTTAGTGAGGCCATATTTGTCAGGCATTTAATTAGCTATGTGTACGTTTTATCAGCGAGTTTTGTCCGATAATTATCCACGGAGTATCGCATCTTCAAAGATTTTCACGAGGTAGCCATATTCAGAATACTGTTCGTCTGATGCTTTAACAAGAGCGTCACGGACGCATGCCGCTCTGTCTTTTAGGAGCGTTTTGTCCATCCGGAATTCGTGCGCTTCGGCAAACTGCAGCGCGAACGTAATCGTTGTGCGGGTGTTGCCATCCCTGAACGGGTGAATTTGCCACAGCGCAGCGATATGTTTTGAAAACGTTACAGCGGTTTCGTAGATATCAAGCAGCGGGACCGGTCTGTGGCTTTAAGTTTTTCTAACACTCTCTTCGCATCATTATGTCGTCAGGATAAGAATACCGGGCCGTATCATCGCCAAACACCCGCTCTCCCTTGGTAGTTGAAATATTGCGGGGCACTCCAGTCCAATCAAAGATGTCGCTGAATATATGCTTGTGTATCGGAAGCAATCTGTTCATATCAAACAGGATCCCGAAAAAGTAGCACGGTGGCTTGAAGACTTCAGGGGAATACACAAAAGAGCAATAGAAGAAGAGGCCGATATATATTTTGCCGATGAAACTGGCGTAAAATCAAAAAATCAGAGCCCTCATTCTTACGTTCCTAAAGGTAAAACACCAACCATAATGGTTACAGGGAATTGTCTTGCTCTGAACATCGTATCCGCTGTTTCGGTTGTTGGTAAAATGTTTTACTCGATATCTTTGGAATCAATTAAAATATATAAGTTTATCAGTTTCATGGGACAACTTATCGCCAGATCTTCACGGAAAGTTTTTCTTGTGTAATCGATAACCTTAAGGCCCATCATTCTAAAAAGGTTAATGTATGGCTAAAGGATCATCATGAAATAATTGAAATTTTTTATCTGCCTCCATAATCACCTGAGTTAAACCCTGATGAATATCTAAATAATATAGTAAAGGGTGAGCTACGCAAGTTACCGCAACCTCATGAACAGGAGGAGCTTAATTCAAATATCCACAAAATTATTAAACAAGTGCAAAATGATTCAAATAAAATCAAGAAAATATTTGACCACGACAAGGTTGGTTATGCCAAAGGGCATAAGCTGAAATTGATGCAATGGCAATAGTTTGCAGCATTCTCAGAATTTCGTGCCGTGGTAATACATCGACGCCGCTTCTGCAGGGAAGTCGGCGAAAAAGATTACGGAATCAATTCATGACCGAAAATCCAAGAGATACGGATGGGTGGGAACCAGCAAAATGAGCGAGAACCTGAACAGGCGGATAATCGGTTATCAGATTAAATCTTTTGCAAATACCGCTGATAACTGCGGATCATCACGGATTATCTTCCTCTTAAATGCAGCAAACACTGAAGCGCGGCCAATGTTCTCGCAAATGAGTTTGTTGTAACCAGGCTTGTCGAAATATTCTATGTAATACCTGAATTTCACAAGTTCAGACCATAGCTTGTTTTTGAGACGAGCGCATTCAAGTTTGCGCTTTGGGTCAGCGTTTTCAGCGTTATAGACGGCGTTAAGCAGTTTAACCGTATTAGCCGCCTTCTGAGATTTTGAGATTGCCGTAACATCCACTCTGTCTAATTTGGATACGGCGGGCGCGAATGCAATTTCGGCTTCAGGGTCGCACTCAATCGGGCTGATTATGTCGCTGTAGTTCGAACCCTTTACGCCGTTGCAATGCTCACAAGCAAGCAGCAGGTTATACCAGTCGTATTCCAAATCCGGATATGAGTTTCGCGGCTTAATGTGGTCAACCGTCAGGACTTCCGATGCGTCTTCACAAATATAGCACTTCGCATGACACTCGCACATGAGCTGTTCTTTTGCTGGCGTCCCTTCGCGCCAATCAGAGCGACTCTTTACAGTTACGCCTGGCGGGAGAGGAGATTTTGTCAGCTTAATTATTTTTTCCTCCCTTGTTCGTAGGTTGCAAACGCAAGGTATAAGCTCTTATTGGCAGGTGAGACTTGTTTCAGTCGTGTGCGCAGTTCAATGATTTCGTCATTTTCCGTATCAGATAGTTCTCTGCTCTCGCAAAGCATTTTGTATCGCTCAAAAACAGCTAGCGCTTTTATTGATACATTATCCAAGTCATAAAAACCTTCGATAATCTCGTCATAACTGTATAAAGATGCGTCTTCGAGCCGTACATGCTTATCCAAATCATAGACAATGGCATCAGCGCGCGAGCTTATCACGAAGGGAGAGTGGGTTGTGACTATGAACTGGACATTAGGGAAAGATTTAGTCAAAAACGGAAGTGCCCTCTTCTGCAGTTCTACATGCAAATGGGTCTCAATTTCGTCAATCAAGACTATCGCCGGGTTAGCATACTCAACGACCGCATCTGATTTTTCTAAGCGCATTAGCAGCTCCATATAAATTTCAATGAAGGCGGCATAACCATCAGACATTTCGTGAAGTCTAAACTGTTCACGTCCCGGCATTATTACTTGGAAAGTAAGACTTTTCATATCCGCTTTCAGCTTCAATTCCTGACAGTCATAGATTTCGCGCAGCGCATTGGTGAAATTCTCCAGCCAAGTGCTATATTTTGCAATATCACTTGCGGAATCTCCTGATTCTTTCGCGCTTAGATACTGAACATACAGAATTAATATATATTTTAAGAAATCTTTGCTGGTGTTACGGGAAACGATATTTTTACCATATATTTCCACTGCCTCTACAGCTTTCGGTATCTCAGGTATGGTTCGGGCTGCGGAAATGTACGCAAAAGTTACGTTGAGGAAATCTCTGATGGGCGCGGAATACATTATTTCAATTGCTGGCATTGATTTCTTGCCGCCAAGAAGCAGTAATCTAGCCCATTGTGGATTATGACCAAAAGCAGACGGCCATTGTTTAATAGGAGTATTTATTTGTTTGAGGAAAATATCGTTACGCATAGCCTCCAATAGACTCGTCTTGCCGCTGCCGTTTTTGCCGGTCAGAATCAGATGCTTGCGCTCGTTATCGGACAGCGCAATATCGACATTCTCCAAATGTCTAACCTTACTGAGATGAATCCTGGTAATGAATACGTTTTGCATAAATTACCTCCTGTTTTTTCGGCAGTGCAATGCTGCCTCAGCTATTTCCTCAGCGTCATCAATGACAACTTCCACGGTGCATTTTTGTACATGGACCAGACATCAACTCTCGCGTTTCTGCGCGTAATTGTCATTTGCTGTCGTTTCACTGATTATATTTAACTATATTGTGTTAATTTTATAGTATTTCCTAATTTATAGCACTGTTTGCTTCCATGATAATTATCAAAAGTTATTTAGAGCAGTAAAGACAGTAAAAGAAAAGTAAATTTTTTGAATAAAAGCGGATATATAACGTTCACTGATCGTGGCCCTAAAAAACCGGGAATTAAGGGTTATCTTATTAGTAATTAATTATTCTGCCAAGCATTATTATCAATATTAATCTTATAAAAGGCGGCTAAACCAGTTATAGTATCATATTTACCAAGCTAACATTTTTTAGTTTTGCTGCCTTTTATGTTTGTATCAAAATTGGCGACAGATTCTACAATGCCTTAGGACGGACTTTTTTCACAAATATAGATGAGATCAAGTAATCCTATGGCTTGTATTAATAGAAATTTTAGCGTCAATATAAGGGGTTGTCAAGAAAAAAACATTAAATTTCAGCTTTTTTAGCCCTTACGGCCATGGAAAATATTCCTGATTGCATGTTTTTGACTCAGACACACGCCGATTTTTATTTGCTGCCCATGAGGACTCCCACCGGTTTTAAGCCAGGCAGACGGTCACAGGCAAACTTAATGACTGCGGTGGCCGGCACAGCTATAATCATGCCGATGCCGCCCCACAGCCAGCCCCAGGCCAGGATGGACAGAAAAGCCACAGTCGGGGACAGGTTGACGCTGCGGCCTAAAATTAAAGGCTCTAAAAAATTGCCGGCCAGGACGTTTAAGGCGCTTAAGCAGATTAAAAGCCAAAGAGCCGAACCCCAGCTTATCTGTATAGCGCAGAGGATTGACGGCATTAAGGCGGCGACTACCGCCCCGATGGTGGGGATGAAATTCAGGAAAAAAGCGAATATGCCCCAGGTTGGCGAAAAATCCACCCCGAACATCTGGCAGACAACCCCGACCATTAGCCCTGATCCGGCCGACAGCAGACTTTTGGCCAGTATGTAGTTCTGAACCTGGACTGTCAGGCCGGCGACGATCTCACACAGCTCTTCGCCCCGCTGCCCCGGGAAGGCGTGCTTTAATTTGTTGGGCAGAGCCGGGACGGCCGGCAGAAAGTAGAGAATAAAGACAGCGGTCAGTAAAAGATATCCGGTTAAGGAGAAGAAACTGTTGAAAAAGCTTGAAAAGACGCTGCCGAAGGAAAATGAGGATAAATGAGTCTTAATGAGGTCTAATGTCAGAAAATTGAAGCTGCTGTCTCTTAAAGCTGTAAACTGGTTGTAGAGACCTTCAAGACGGTCTTTGTAAGACGGCATTCCGTCCCGGAAAGCGATGAGGCTGGTAAAAATGAAGTTGGCCGTCAGCCAGATGATGGCCAGACCCAGTAAGACGGCGGCCATGACTGCCAGGGTTCTGGGCAGCTTCCATTTCTGGAATAAAAGGGCCAGAGGATTTAGGATGCAGGTTATGAAAAAGGCCAGGACTATGGGCAGTAAGATAACCTTCAAATAGGTCATAACAGCGGCCAGCATGATAAGCGAGCCCAGGCCGATAAAAAGGTTCAGTCCGAAAGATCTCTGACCGGTCCGGTTTCCGTGATTCATTAATAACCCTTTTGGCGTATAAAACCTAATCAATCAGTTGTTTATAGAAAAAGCTATTATTGCGGATATTAAATTTACTTATAAGATCGTATTAAGACTTAAATTGGAAAAAGGACCGTAACTGATATTTTATTCCAGGTTAAGCTGATTATCGTCCGGGTCCAAGTCCGGAAAAAAAACACAATTAATCAGGTCCGGTTTTCCAAACTATACAATATGTACGGGAAGCTGAAAAAAGAAGCCGTTTTTACTAAATTCAGTTCCCAAAACGTGACGGAGTAAGATAACATTTTTAAAGCTTTTAAGGGATTTTTTTTGGCCAACAGTGGAGAAAAAATACCAGCCAACAGCTGAGAGACCTGAATTAGTTGTCAATATGTATAAGCTAAAACTATTTTCTCTTTCCGAAGATAGGATCTTTTTTTTACATTTATTATTTCATAAGTCATAAATCTGGTTATTTTATTTATCCAGACCTGACCAAACAGGGCCGACAAAAGGCTGGACGGTTTTTTAAAAAATTGTTAAAGTGAACTGTCTTTATTTTGTATAGGAGTCCGGCTTATGGCTTTTTTAGCTGTTTATCCGAAACGTTGAAAACTCCTCCTGTCAAGCCGGGGGTACATAGCCTAATTCCGGCCGGAGTTGAGAATTCAGTTCAGCGATAAATGTTTTGGTGTCCGGGCAGGCCGTAGTTACTGCCTGCGGAGGATTGGACGCCGTCTGCCGTTTAAGCAGGAACCTGCTGAGGAGACCGGAAGCGGTAATGTTTCCGGGCCGGCAAGAATCCCCGACTTAAGGCGGGGGAGGATGTCAAATAACTATTGCCTTTATTAGGTATATCTGAAAAACGATTGTTTACCTGAAGAGGTTTTTTAATGACCGATCCCTGGAACCAGAAGCTGAAAAGTTTAAGCCGTCAGTTAGAGCAGGCTTTGGCTGAACTCAGGGATATTTTCAATTCAGTGGCTAAAACAGCCGAATTGAGACAGCGCAACCGCCGACAGGCCGAAGGAGCGATTAAAATTTTGAGGGCCCGGGATCTTTACGAGGCCATGAACGCCGAATTCGGATTTGCGGCCGAGGCCAGACCGATTTTAGCCCAGAGCGCGGCCGGTTTAGCCGAAGTATTCATGATGGCCGATCAGTTCGAGGAGGCTGAAAAACTCTGCCGGGCCATGACCCATTACGGCCGGTCCGTTCAGGTTTTAACCATACGGGCCCAGACTGCTGCTCGGGTGGTTGTCTCCTGGGTCGGCTCAAACAAGTGGGAGCGGGCTGCTGCGGTCTTTAAAGCCATGAGTTCTTTCGGTAAAGCTGAACCGGTTATCTCCGAGCGGTCCAGAGCGGCTTTTCACCTCATGACTGCCCATATTCAGGCATCGGATCCGGATCATGGCCGGGTTTATTTTGATGAGCTGAAACATCTGGCTGAACCCATGATTCCCAGGACAAGACCGGCTTTGACTTTAGTTCCGGCCAGAGGCCAGGTTAACCGTAAGCTTGGACCGCCTTTGAGGCCGGAACTGGTTATGGTGGCTGTGGGGCCTAAAGTTAAGACTTCTGACCAGGCTTTTGATTACCGGGAACTTATGTCCCAGACCATAGCCAAAGCTTCGGTCAATATGATTACCAGCTACGTCCTGGCCAACCGGACTGAAGACGCAGCTGAGATTTACGGTTATTTCCGGGGTTTAGGCCTGACCGGCGGTTCACGCAACTACCTCATAAGGGCCACCAGCGACATGGTCTACTCCTACGCCCGGGACAGGCGCTGGCTTTCGGCCAGTAAGCTTTACGACTATCTGGCCGAACTGGATCCTGACGACCGCCAGAATTTTCGGGCCAAAGCCGCTGCCAATCTGGTTGTTCTTTACAGCGAGGCCCGCTTGTGGATTAAAGCCGAGGAGATGCTCCGGGACTTGGCCGGTCTGGGCACCAACGAACAGTCCATGGCCGAAAAAGGCCGGGCAGTGGCGACTCTTTTTCACCGTTACCAGGAAAACAACCTCTGGAACGACGCCTTAACTCTTTATCAAAATTTGTCCACTTTAGGTGAAATCGGCTTTCCCTTAGCTGTCCGGGGAGATGCAGCCGTCCATCTGCTGGCCGGTCTGGCCCAGGAAGGGCATCTTCAGTTAGCCCGCCTGATTTACGACGGTTTCTCTCAGTATCAGTCTCTTCCCAGTTATTTAAACAAAAGAGCGTCGGCCGCTTTCAGTCTGGTCGACGGTTACGCCAGGACGAGGCAGTACGACGAGGCAAAGACAATTTACCGTTATCTGGCCGGCTTTACCGGCTCGGAAGAGATTATCCTCTTTCGGGCCAGAGCGAGTTTTGTTCTGTCTTCGGCTCTGGCTTTTGACGGCCGGTTGGACGAGGCGGTGGCAGTTTTTCGGACCATGGATCTTCTGGGCACCACCTCGGCTGTGGAAGTGGAGAGATCAAAAGCTCTGGTCAATATAATTGGCTGCTTAGGTTCGGCCCGGAGATTTGACGAAGCGGGTTCTTTATTTCGGGAATTCGGCCGGTTGAGAGCTTCGGCTGTGGTCATTGACAATCAGAGCCTGGCCGCCTTTAATCTGGTTTTTGACTATGCCCAGAGCGGACAGATAGATCTGGCATACGACATGTTTGTCTTTTTAAGCCAGCTGGGCCACAGCCGGTCCATATCGTCTCTCATGTCCGAGGCCAGCTTGGAAGTTATCCGGGAGTCCTGTCTGGTCGGCCGCTATCAAGTGGCCGACGCCGTCTATGAGATCATGGCCAACGGCCGGAACTCAAGGGATTTTCTTCAGTATCGGACCAGGGCGGCAGTCTTTTTGATGAACTCCTTAACCTGCCACTGGACTTTGGAACCGGCTGGGCAAAAAGAAGACCTGACTCCATGGGAAAAGCTGGATCTGGCCCGGAGGGTTTTTTCCGGCATGGACGGTTTGGCCGGTCAGAGTCCGGAAGTTACCGAGTGGGGCGGCGCTTTGGTTAATCTTGTCTCGGCTTTGGAGACAGCCGGCCTTTCAGACGAGGCTGAGACGGTTTATTTAGCCATACCTCAGCTGGGCCGCCGTAAAGAAGTTTTGCATGAATGGGCCAAAGCCGCCTTTAACCGCATTACTTTCCGGGCTGAGGCCGGCCGGCTGGATGAAGCCGTCTCCCTTCTGGCGGCTATGGAAGAACATGGCCGGACCGAGATAGCTCTGTTATATCGGGCCCAGGCCGCTGTTAATGTCATCAGCTCCTTAGGGCAGGCCGGCCGGCTGAAAGAGGCTTTGGAACTGTACGAAAAGGCCCAGACACTCGGCCACGGCTCCCAGATGTCTTTAAACCGCGCCAAGATGCTTTACAATGTTATCTTAGGCTACATCAAATGCGGCCGGTCGGCCGAGGCGGCCCGTTTGTTCACCCGTTTCAAGCCCGGCCCGGAACTTAAGGAAGTCAGTCCCTGTTTAGTTCAGGTGGCTATGGAGCTTTTAATGGACATGGCCGAAAATAACCGTCTTGAAGAGGCCAGAGCCATCCACAAAACCATGTCTCAGATCTTATCCGGCCAAGGTCTGCCGGCCGAGTGGCCGGCTTTCGAGCAGATGATGCTGGAACAGCCTGCGGTCAGAGCAGGGGGAGGCAGGTTGTCGGTCTCGGCGGTCGGAAAACTTAAAGATACGGTTCAGGATCTTTTAAAACGCCACTTGACCGGCGAATTTAAAGAGTTTGACAGCCAAAGTCTGCCCCTGACCGGCCGCCGGGGTGATGGCGATGGTCGCTCTAATTTAAAGCCCTGGGTAGTCTCCGCTCCTTTTAAGCATAACCACAGTTAGATATTTGAGTTATAATTTCTTCGGCGGGTTTTTGTCTAAAATTCGGCTTAGATCCGGAGATTTTAATTTCGTCCGCTTAAGACCGTTTAAATTTTTGCCGATTCGGGCTTTTCGGAAAATAAATTTTTATTTTTTCGGGAAGTTTTTTTCTTGATTCTCCAAAGACCGCAGCCGTTTATTTTTATAAACTACAGGCGGTCAGCTAATTTCTGGCCGGATAAAAATGGGTCATCTGGGATAAGAAAAAGCCCTCCTAAAAAGATTCGGCCAATTTTGGGCTTTTTTGGGATTTTGGATCGTGGGCCGGTGATTTTGGGGCCAAGCATTGGCTTTCAGCAGGCCTTTATGCAATTTTCCGCCAATGGACTGGCCTTTTTTATAGTTTAATATTTATAAATATTACTTAATTATCTTTTAAATATAATTTTTATATATAAAGAGTTCGGCTGATTAACAAGAACTTCAGATTTTAGGCTGTTCTCTTTCATGTTACATTTTTTTTATTTATCAATTCTCTTGTTAAATTTTTTTACGGAAAAGTCCATACTGCCAGGAAAGGACAGTTAAAAGCGAGCATTTTTTCTTTTTTTGACAGCTGAAAGCGGGCATTGTTTTAAATTTTCGGAAGCCCATAAATGTTCAAAAAGCCGCCGTTTTTTTCTAACGGGTCTTACCCCGACATCTTGAGTCTTATTTTTTTTCTCCCCAAGCTCTTGACATTTTTTTAAGACCAACTTAAATTAAAGGAACATTTTTAGCCAATTGCTCTTAAAACTTTTTATGAAATTTAGACTGAAATATATATGCTTTCTTGGTGGTTATAATATTATATTTTTAATTTTAGTAAAATTTCTAATTTTATATAGGAAAAACATTATGGTACTCAAAAACTGCCCCGTTAGTGGGTTATTATTTTTTAAACAGCTCAACCTCGACCGGTCTCCATGGACACTTTAACTTTAACTCCCCACGGGTCATTAATTTTTGACGAACGCCCCGGCGACTGGCGGGAGATGCTCTTTGATTTAGCCGCTAAAAGAGATCAGAGCGGGGATGCGGCTATCAATTTCTGGCGGCGGATAGCCGAGAACATGCTCTTTGCCCTCTGTCGCCTGGCTGAAAACCAACCGGCCGAGGAGACGACGCCGCCTTCGGAGAACAGGCTGAATTTATGGGTCCAGGGGGCGCCGCCCATGCGCGGAGGCGAGTATCTGACCCCGGATATGATTAGAGACATCTGGCAGAAGATGACAGCGTGGGTTTCCGGTCAGTCCTCAGGTTCAAAAAATCTAGTCCAGTTTCTGGCCAAAAGGGCCTCCAAATGGCAAAGAGTCGGCCGGGTGACGTTCCATCTGGCCGAAAACCGGACCGACTCGGCCCGGCCGTTTGCTTTTATGGCTACTTACATCACGGGTCTGTCCGATTCGGGCAAAGAACGCTATCTGCCTCTTCACAAAGCTTTAAGGCAGTACGCCGGGGAAGGGGATAAGTCGGCTCTTCTTCAGCTTCTGACTCCGGTCCGGAAGGCCTCGGAAAAACTTCAATGGGTCGCCCGGATGTCGGACGATAAATCAGTCTACTATCCGACCCCCATGAGTATTAATCAGGCTCACCGGTTTTTGATGGATGTGCCGGTTCTGGAAGACTGCGGCCTGATGGTCCGGATTCCCGACTGGTGGCGCAGAAAACCCCAGGTTCAGGTCAAAGTCGTAGTCGGGGAGAACACTATCCCAAGATTCGGGCTGCACAGTCTCATTGACTGGCGGTTTAATCTCTCCATCGGCCAGGAGACCCTGACCGAAGAGGAGATAGCTGAAGTCCTGAACACCGGCGAGAAACTGCTTTTTTTTAAAGGTCAGTGGCTGGAAGTTGATCCGGAAAAGCTGCAGGAGGCTTTGAGTTTTTGGTCAGCGGCTAAGGCCCAGAGCGCCGGCGGCGGTTTGTCATTTATTGAGGCTATGCGCTTACTGGCCGGTTATCCGAGCAACGCCAGGGGCCGAGAGGCGGGAGACGACGAGTACGGGGACGAAGACGAGGAAGAAAGTGCCTGGGTTAAAACGGAAGCAGGCCGGGAGATGGCCGAACTTCTTAAGCAGTTAAGGGATCCCCAGGCCAGCGGAGTGCCTAAAGAACTGACGGCCACTTTAAGACCCTATCAGGAAAAAGGTCTGACCTGGCTGGCTCTGGTCAGCGGTCTGGGTTTGGGGGCCTGTCTGGCCGACGATATGGGTCTAGGCAAGACCATGCAGATTCTGGCTTTACTGCTTTTAGACCGCCGCCGGACTACCGAACACCAGTGTTCTCTGCTGGTGGCCCCGGCTTCACTCCTCAGTAACTGGAAGATGGAGGCCAAAAGGTTTGCCCCGGATTTAAAGGTCAATGTCTTTCATCCTTCGGAGACGTCCAAAGAGAAACTGTCTTTTTGGGAAAAGCATCCGGAGTATATGCTGAAAGAAAGCGATCTCCTGGTCACCAGTTACGCTTTACTGGTCCGGAATCTGGAATTTTTTTCCGCCCAAAACTTTCGCCTCATGATTATTGACGAGGCTCAGGCCATTAAAAACCCGCAGACCGGCCAAAGTAAGGCGGTCCGGAAAATTAAAGCCCAGAGCCGTCTGGCCTTAACCGGAACGCCAATTGAAAACCGGCTGTCGGACATCTGGTCCTTGTATGATTTTTTAAATCCCGGTCTTCTGGGTTCGGCTAAGAAGTTTAAAAAGACCCTGGAACTTCTGGAGCAGAGAGAACACGATCAATACGGACCATTAAGAAGATTGCTTGCCCCGTATTTATTGAGACGCCTTAAGACTGACAAAAGTATCATCTCCGATTTGCCGGACAAAACTGAGACCACTGTCCAGTGCTGGCTGAGTAAGGCACAGGCTAAAATATACGGTCAGATAGTCGAAGAACTGAAAGGCAGCCTCAAGAATTTTTCCGATGACCAGTCCGATCAGTTTAAACGCAAAGGTCTGGTCATTAGAAGCCTTATGCGGCTTAAACAGCTTTGCAATCATCCGGCCCAGCTGACCGGCGACGGGGACTGGTCCCATGAGCGCAGCGGCAAGTTTATGCGCATTGCCGAACTGGTTAAGGAAATGGCCGACCGCCAGGATAAGCTTCTGGTTTTTACCCAGTTTCAGGAAATAATCGAACCTTTGTCCGGGTGGCTGGGCCAGATTTTCGGCCGTCCAGGCCTCGTTCTCCACGGGGGCACTCCGGTCCGTCAGCGTCCGGGACTGGTGGCTGAGTTTCAAAAAGACGGCGGACCGCCGTTTTTCATTCTGTCGCTTAAAGTCGGCGGCACCGGTCTTAATCTGACCGCAGCCGACCAGGTTATCCATTTTGATCGCTGGTGGAATCCGGCAGTGGAGGATCAGGCCACCGACCGGGCTTATCGCATCGGTCAGAAGAAAAATGTTCTGGTCCATAAATTTGTCACCCGGGGCACTTTGGAAGAGCGGATCGACGCCATGCTCACAGACAAAAGAAACCTGGCCGAAGAAGTTTTAGGTCAGGGCGGGGAAATAAACTTAGTTAACATTGATGACCAGGCTCTGTTGGATCTCATCAGTTTGGATATCAGCCGGGCGGTTATCTGAGGAAGGGACTTATGTGGTGGAATAAGCCTTATGTTTCGGTCAGCCAGAAGCGGGCAAAAGCTCAGAGACTGGTTGCCAAACTGACAAAAAAGAAAAAAGGCCTTCTGCCGGTGCGTATTTCCGGCCGTCAGATTGCCGAAAGTTTCTGGGGCAAAGGCTGGTGTCGGCATTTTGACAGTATGGCCGACTTCCCCAACCGTCTGGCCCGGGGCCGCAGCTACATAATTAATGATGCTGTCTGCCATCTGGAAATGACCCAGGGCCGGGTTTTTGCTCTGGTCTCCGGAACCGAGCTTTACGAAGTTGAGATGATCATAAGCCCGCTGTCGGAGGAGAAATGGACGCAGATTAAGGAGGTTTTCCGGTCCAAACTGACCACCATGGTCGATTTGATTTCCGGCAGGCTGTCACCGGAGCTCCTTGAGGCCATAAGTCACCCCAGGGACGGTCTTTTTCCCCAAGCGAGCGAGATTTCTTACACCTGTTCCTGTCCCGACTGGGCCGGTCTGTGTAAGCACGTTGCCGCCGTTTTTTACGGCATCGGCAATCGTTTAGACTCTTCCCCGGAACTTATCTTTAAGCTCAGGGGCGTCGACCCTGGGGATCTGCTGGCCGAAGGGGTGGGACAAATGGCCATGGACATGCCAGAGGACTTCGGTCTGGGCGGCTCGGATCTGGAGGCTCTTTTTGGTGTGGAAATTGACGAAACAGGCTCGGAGTCCGAACAGTCGGCCGTAAAAAATGAGCCTCGGACAACTAAACTGACTTTGGTGCCGGCTCCGGAGGCGGGCGGCCAGTCCGAAAAACCGGCAACAACGGTTAAATCTAAAGAAATTGAGTCTGTTGGCCCAAAAGGCCGGAAATCTGCGGCCAAGCCGGTCGGAAAGAGCCCGGATGGCCATGGTAAAGCCAAAGAACTTAATCAAAAGGCTGCTCATAAGGCCCCTAAACCTGTTTTAAAGGCCAGGGCCGCCAAGCCGATTCAAGCCGGCCCGCAAAAGGCCAGACAGGCGGCCACAAAGGCCTCTGAACCTGCACGAACTGTAAAGAACTCCCCGAAGCCAAAGGCGAAGGCCTCCGCTGCCGGGACTCAAAAACCGGTCGTACGGTCAAGGGCTAAATCCGAGCCGGACAGTAAAACTAAGACTGCTGTCCCGGACGCCGCAGCCAAAGCCCTCAAGGCTGCCCCCGAGCCGTTGAAGGAAACACCGGGCAAAAAAAATTCCAACCGGGCCTGGGAAATAGCTATGTCCATTATTGAGGCTCAGGAAGCCAGGAAAGCCGCTCAAAAGCCCATAAAATAGCCCCCGGACTGATAAATTCTTTTCCGGCCGAGTTTTTCGGCCGGAGATAAGCTTTTCCCCAAAAACCTCCCCGTGCCCTTCGGATCGACTTTTTCCTTTAAATTTTTTGACTTTCTGCCGAATTTTTTTAGATCCCCGTATGGGCTCTAATTATTTTCCCAATAAAGCTGCGAATCCTGGCTAACAGAAGCCTTTGGGGGCGCTAATTGGCTGATATTAGAGTTGGCTGTCAACAGCCCAAACTATTTTGGTCGCAATAAAGGAAATGTTAAATTTACTATAACAAAAAACTTTTCAACTTTTTAACTTTTTGTCTGCCTTAGTATGACTAATTATCAGTAAATTATCCTGCCGCAGTGACTAAAACAAGAGGAATTTAGGCATAAAAGGGATTGACCTGTCAGAAATTTATTTTGACTGGAGGTGCTTTCGGCTGTATAATATTGAAAATTGAAGATCCTTTTGGATCTTCACAGGCCGTTCGCGGCCTTTATGTTTGTGGCACGGAATACCTATTGTCCGATATCAGGCCCTTAAAAGTGTGGGCTTAGATTCTTGCATTCTGTGGGCTTTCTGGAGTTGGTCTTCTGAAGACGGCTGGAAAGCTTTTTTTCTCCAACCGGACTTTTTCCTGTGAGGCTAAATACCATGTCACCTTTAGGGTATTTTTTTGTGGCTGTCGGAGCATTGGTTGTTGGGTACATCGTTTACGGGAAAATTACCGAAAGACTCTTTGTCCCGGATCCCAACCGCAGCACTCCGGCCCTGGCCATGCAAGATGGGGTTGATTATGTTCCTCTGCCTAACTGGAAGATCTTTTTAATCCAGTTATTAAATATTGCCGGAGTCGGACCTGTTTTTGGCCCTATTTTAGGTGCTTTGTACGGCCCGTCGGCTCTTTTGTGGATTGTTTTCGGAACCTTGCTGGCCGGGGGGGTTCACGACTACTTTTCCGGCATGATAAGTCTCCGCTATAACGGAAAATCAGTTCCGGACGTAGTCGGCTATACTCTGGGCAATTTTTTCAAGCAGTTCATGCGGGTTTTTTCCTTAGTCCTTCTGGTCCTGGTGGGCGTAGTTTTCGTCAGCGCCCCGGCCGGAATACTGGCCAGTCTGTCGGGTTCCTGGGGCTCCTTGAACTTTTGGCTGGCGGTTATTTTTATTTACTACTTCTTAGCAACCATTCTGCCGATTGATGTCATTATTGCCCGTCTGTATCCGCTTTTTGCCGCCGTCCTGCTGATTATGGCTTTCGGTATTTCCGGGGGCCTGATTGTTAAGGGCTATAATTTCTACTCCTGGCCAATGACCGAGGGAACCAGCGTTTTCGCTAACGTTCATCCCCAAGGCCTGCCTATGTGGCCTTTGATGTTCATTACCATTGCCTGCGGCGCTCTCTCCGGTTTCCACGCCACTCAGTCGCCGCTGATGGCCAGATGCGTGACGAACGAAAAAGTCGGTCGCCGGATTTTCTACGGTTCCATGGTGGCTGAAGGGGCTATCGCTCTGGTGTGGGCTACGGCCGGTATGACTTTTTATCAAAGCCCGGAGGCTTTACTGAATGTTATAAGCAACGGCGGAGGCCCGGCAGGGGTAGTCAAGGAAGTCTCCATCAGTTTACTGGGTCCTGTCGGCGGGATTCTGGCTATTTTGGGTGTTGTGGTCCTGCCCATCTCCTCGGGCGATACCGCCTTCAGAGCGGCCCGTCTTTTAGTAGCCGATTTCGGCGGCATAAATCAGTCCAAAGCCCCCAAACGGCTTATGATTTCTGTGCCTCTTTTTGCTATCGGGGTATTATTGTCCCAGATAGATTTCACCATTATCTGGCGTTATTTCGGCTGGTCCAACCAGACTCTGGCTACAGTCATGCTCTGGTCGGCGGCGGCTTACGCTGTCCGGCGGGGCACCTGCCACTGGCTCATAACCATCCCGGCAACCTTTATGACCGCCACGGTTATTTCTTATATCTGTGTGGCGCCGGAAGGGTTCAAGCTGCCGTATAATATTTCGGTGACCATAGGCATCATGGCGGCGGCTCTGGCTTTAGTCTGGTTTCTTTTAAACCGCGGAGGATTCCGTAAACATGTCCTTCTGGAGCTGCCGCCGGAACATGGGGCTGTAACCAAGTAAGCTGTTTTTAAATTTTTGTCTTTTAACCGGGCCCTGGCCCGGTTTTTTTGTGCCCGGCCAGGACTGTGATTGCAGGAGGAAGTCTTTGACAGATTTGGCCGCAGGTACTGTCAGCCAGGACAGGCTCTTGACTGGGCTGAAGGTGTATCCGGACGATGATGCTCTATTACAAATACACTCAGGGAAGAGCAACGGGCAGCTTGTTTTTTTAAGATCAAACGGCTGTAGTGACAGTATGGTAAATATCGTAAGGCGCCGCTGACAAATAAAGTTTACAACTCATAATTGCAGTTTATTTATAATAATTAATGATAAATTAAAATTTTTATTATTTTTAACTTTTTAAAAAAACTGATAATTTTACAAAATATATGTTATTATATCATCTATATTGATTATTATAGTTTAATAATGTTCTAAAGGATTAAAAATTATCTGTAAATTAGATTGGAGAAAATATAAAACAGGCATCAATCTTACTAAATAGCAAATTAACTCTATTTGTATATTATAAAATAAATTTTATGGCGAATAAATTATATTATAAAAAATAAAAGCTTGTAAATTTAATTTGTTCGCACAGCCTAAGTAAGGATTGTCGGCAACATTTGGGGGTGAGTTTTTTGTGGGAAACGTTGCAGTTTATAACCCAAAAGTGACGGCCAGTGGCCAGATTTCTCTGCTGAAAGATATCCGCGAAGCGTTCGGAGTGCGTACCGGCGGCCGGGTGACGCTGATTCGCCAGGATGATTAGGTCACTATGATGAATTCAGCTGGTTTATGCCGTGAAAATGCTGCAAGCCTCAACGAAAGGCGGAGCCGAGAAAGCTTTGTTACGTTCAGATGAAGAATTGGCGGCTTTGTTGTCTGAGATGCGGACTGAGGTGCGAGAGCAGTGCTGGTCCTGCTTAGCACCGCAGGGCACCCTGATTGCATGACTGGCGGTAATATGAAAACTGAGACTATGTCTGTCTTCCTTCTTAAGGTAGGTAAAAAAAGCTCATCCAAGCAAACACATCGTGATGATTGCTGATGGCGCCTCTTCCCGTAAGTCTGAAGACTTGGTAGTACCTGATAATGTTTTTCTTGTCATTTTGCCGCCATATTCGCCGGAATTGGACCCTGCGGAAAGGATTTGGAACGTCTTGAGGAGAGACTTTACAGCAAACAGATACTTCGATTGTTTGGAAGAAGCTGTGCCCAAGTCATACGTGGTTGTTCTCAAATTAAATCAAACAGGAAGGCTCTCAATGATCTTACTTGTTGGCCATGGATAGATAGCAACTTAAACGCTACTTAGAATGAGCGCTATATCGCCGGGTTGGCCTTTTTGGGCTGATATCATACCGCCTTCCACTGTGAGGATAATGACGGACAAATGAGGCTGAGGAGAGGAAAAAAATCGGAGATTTAACCGATCTGCCGCGATTTATCAGGCGGCGCTGACCCCAAAAGCTGACATTCTGCTGACCGGCGGCCAGGATTTTTTGGAATCAGGCCTGTCTCAGCCAACGATGCTCAAGGCGGCAGAATTAGGGCAATATCAGGAATAATGATGGTATGCCGCATATATCAGAGTTTATTGCGGGCAGCGGTAACGCCGACCGAAAGACTTCAGCCGAACATAGCCTGTTCTGACTTTAGAGGCAATGACGTGCGGCCAACAGCCAGATTATTTCCATCTATGACCAGCGACAACCTGAAGAGCCGGAAGGCGTTCAGCAGGCTAAAGCTCTCGGAGGAGTCGCTGCAGCCGCTCTTAAGGTTTACGTTTAACAAACCGCCGGTTGCCGGATGGCCAGTCCGGTATTGGGTAAGGAGGCCGGCGAGAGCCTGCCTCTGCCTGATTTCTCAGTCGGCAGCACCCAAAAAAGGCAAAAAATAATATTTCCTTTTTGGGTTCATTGCTTTATAATCAGAGCACCTGTCAATTTTCAGGTCAGTAAGGCTGAATGGCTCTGCGCTTGATGTCTGTAGCTATTGTTCTGTAAATTGTAGTATAATTAATGTATATACAGTAAAAAACAGAGAGGTTGGGCATGAATGTACAGCCTGAAGCCATCAGAGAAAAAGCTCTGGAACTGGGCTACGAAAAGTGCGCCGTATTGCCTTTGGCCAACCTGGACGGCTTCGGTTCGGAGGTTGACCGGCGTTTGGACAAGATTCCCGATGACAACCGCAAGGCTATAGATAAGGCGGTTTTGGACAGATTTAAGGCCTTTGACCGTTTGGCGGAACTCTACCCGTGGGCCAGAGCCGCCGTAATCTGTGTCATGGGTTACGGTGTCTACCGCATTCCCGACAATTTAAAAAATCGGGTGGCCAGGTATTTCTGCGTGGACAGCCGCAAGGATGAAAGAAGCGGCGAATTTAAGGCCAGTCAGGCTTTTGAGGACTATCTGACCTCATTGGGCCTGAAGATCCAAACCGAAAGGCAATACGGCTTGCTGCCATTAAGGTGGGCGGCATATAAAGCCGGTCTGGGCGTCGGCCGACGGAACAATTTTTTTTACACCGGAAGGGGGTCCTGGATCCATCTGGAGTCCTGGCTCATCGACCGGGATCTGGAATTAACAGAAACCTCGGATCTGAAGCCCTGCCCCGAAGAATGTCAGAAATGCCAAAAGGCCTGCCCCACCGGGGCTCTGGCCGAGCCTTATCTAACCAGACCCGGTTCGTGCCTGACTTTGATAAACGCTTTAAGGCCGGTTAACTGGATTGATCATCCTTATTCCCAGGCGGCCGGTGATTGGATTTACGGCTGTGAGCTTTGCCAGACTTGCTGTCCTTATAACCAGGGAAAATGGCAGGAGGAAAAAGATTTTCCGGGTTTAGAGGAACTGAGCCGGCATCTGGATTTGGGACAGATTATAGGCGCTGATTACAGCTTTATCCGGGAAAACCTGGTGCCTAAATTTTGGTATTTGACGGCCGACCGGGATTGGCAGTGGAAAGTCAATGCCCTAAACGCTATGAAAAACCGCTGGAAGCCTGAGTATGGACCTTATTTAGAGAGAGCCCTGAATGACGAAAGACCCGAGGTCAGACAGATGGCAGAATGGGCAGGCAGGTTATTAAAGAGAAGGTCTGGTCTATAGCTTAAGCCGCTTGGAGTCTATAAGTTCTTCAGGCGGCAGTCATAATCCTTTTGAAAATGTTAGATTATCGGGAGTTAAAAATAAAAATACCGGCTAAAGTCAGCTGTCAGCTTTTTTGAAGGCGCAGCCGGCAACATGATCGTTAATCAGACCAACCGCCTGGAGAAAAGAATAGATAATCGTAGAGCCGACAAACTTAAAGCCGCGTTTTTTAAGCTCCCGGCTTATTGTGTCAGACAGGGGAGTTGAGGCAGGCAGCTTCTCTTCCGGCTTCCAGTTATTTACAATCGGCCGGTTATCAACATAGGACCACAGGAATTTGTCTAAAGAGCCGTGTTCATTTTTTAAGGCCAGATATGCCCGGGCATTGGTGACAGCGGTCATGATTTTCAGACGGTTTCTTATTACGCCGGGATTTTCCATAAGGGAGGCGATTTTTCTCTCTCCGTATTTGGCCATTTTTTCAGGGTCAAAATTATCGTAGGCTGCGGATAAACTGTCCGTTTTCCTTAAAATGGTCAGCCAGGACAGACCGGCCTGCTGGCCCTCCAAAATCAGCATCTTAAAAAGCTCCCGCTCGTCGTGGCATGGGATGCCCCACTTGGTGTCATGATATTCCATGTTCAGAGGACTTGATTGAGCCCATGGACAGCGTTTCAGCTCGGTCACAGGTTATCCTTTAAAGCGTTTTGAAAGTCATTATAGCCCGGGAAAAAGGATTTGTTAATCCGCAGTTAAATTTCCGTCCGACCGTTTTTTAGCCGTTTTGGACTTCCCGCTATTAAATGTCAGAAAGTCAGCTCTGAAAGCCTCTCGGACTATAGCCAAAAAGCGGCTGGAACAGACACCAGTAGGATTTATTTCGGACCAAACGTCGCCGGGGGTATGACTGGTTTTGTATTTGAGAGCGACTTCGTAAACTGCACTAGTTCCCCAACAGTAGCTTGCATGAAATTGGACGTATGTACTCTATATTTTTTAAAACAGCATGTTTTAATGTAATTAATGATATTTTTGCTTCTTAATATCATTTTTTTGTTTAGTTTTTCATATTAAAATTTTCTTGACCCCTAAGCCAAAAAGGGCTAAAATCCACAAATTCACTAGTCTTGCTCCAATTATTAATTCCGGGCTCATTTAGCTCTTATATAGGCCGGAAACATCTTTTTTGAAGCTTTTTTTACTCCCAAGTGAGGTAGGTATGATTATTCTAGTAATCAACGCTGGCAGTTCTTCCGTCAAGTTTACCATTTTCGACATGGCCGACCAGAAAAAGGTCCTGGCCTCCGGCCTGATTGAGCGTATCGGCATTGAAGGCACCTCCATGAAGTATACCAACTTCCGGGGGGAAGAAGTCAAGGGTGAAGTTCCGGTGAAAAACCCCAAAGATGCCGTTAAAATCATTACCGAGCGCCTTTTGGACGCCAGGGTCGGGGTTTTGAAGAGCATGTCCGACATCAAGGCCATCGGTCACCGGGTGGTCCAGGGCATGGAGAAGATCATTGAACCGGTTCTTTTGGACGAAAAGGCCAAAACTATTGTTAGGGAATGCGGGGTTTTAGCGCCTCTCCACAATCCCCACAACCTCATGGGCATTGAGGCCTGCGAGGCGGTCCTGCCCGGAGTGCCCAATGTCGGCGTTTTTGATACTGCCTTCCATTCCACCATGCCTTCCAGAGCTTTTCTCTACGCTCTGCCGTACAAATATTACGAAGAAGACCACATCCGCCGCTACGGTTTCCATGGCACGAGCCACGGTTTTGTGGCCAAAGCGGCTGCGGCTTTGGACGGACGGCCCTTAAATTCCTTAAAGATCATCACCGCTCACTTGGGTAACGGCTGCTCTCTGGCAGCGGTTAAAAATGGTCAGTGCCAGGATACTTCCATGGGTCTGACTCCTTTGGAAGGCGTCATCATGGGCACCCGTTCCGGTGATCTGGACGCTTCGGCTGTTTTGTATATCATGAAGAAAGACGGTTTGACCCCGGATCAGGCGGATAATCTTTTAAACAAAAAAAGCGGCGTTTTAGGTCTGGCCAGCATCGGCTCCTCTGATTTAAGGGATGTGGAAGCCGAGGCCAACAAAGGCAATAAGCTTTGCGCTCAGGCTCTGGAAGTCTTTGCCTACCGGGTCAAAAAGTACATCGGCTCGTATATGGCCGCTTTGGGCGGTTTGGATATCTTGGTCTTCACCGCCGGGGTGGGCGAAAACTCCTCCACCATGCGGGCGGCTATCTGCCAGGATTTGGAAGGCATTGGCTTAAAGCTTGATGCCCAGAAAAACTCAGTCCGTTCTCCCGAGCCAAGGGTGGTCTCCACCGGCGACAGCCCCATCAAAATCCATGTCATTCCCACCAACGAAGAGCTGGCCATTGCTGAAGCTACTTTAAAGCTTGTCGGGTAACAGAACGGATTATTTTAATCAGGACTTACTCAGACGGCCGGAGACCCGGCCGTTTTTGATATTGAGTTCACCCGGGCAGCATGGGAAATCATGGCAAGCAGACGGGTGATTTTTTACTGCAGAAAATATAAAAATTAAGTTCCTCAGCCTAAATCAAAAAACGTAAATTCAGGCATTTAACCGAAGGCAATGAAAATTGCGGTTTTGGAAGAGGGCATTTCCGAGTTATGCGGAATATATAAATGACGAAGAACCTAAAGCGAAATAGGCTGAAAACTCCTTATCCGGGTTTCTTGCCGAATTTTCAAATAATCTGATCGAACTTTCCTTTTTTATGGCCGGTCGTTCGGATGATCATCCGGCCGCAGTTTAAAAGTCAGTTTTTTTCTTATTTTGCCTGTCCAAAGAGGTAAGATTTTTTTCAGGCCCTGTGACATCAAAAAATATGGCTCGGATCCGGCCAAGGGTCATTTAGTCATTTTTTTGCGGCGTTCAAGCACAAGTGGACTGATTCTTTCCTTCAGCTGCTATGGCTGACCATTCAATGCTGCGCCCATTTTAGCGTTTGCGGCAGAGGAGCTGATTTTCGGTGTCAGCTGAACCTGCACGGCATCTCAGGTATCCGCTGCTTGCGCCATGGTATTTCCTTTCACACTGGAGGAGGACCGTCGCCTGTAGCGGTCTGGCAGAAGAATTTATCGACCAGATCAACCAAATCTATAACGTCTTGAATATACCTGGCCGCGAATGGTCCTGGCTCGGTTCTGCCGTTTTTAAAATTCGCCACCTCGAGGCTTACTGCCATGGCGGCTTCTGGCAGAAATAAATTTCGGTGGGCGCCGCCATAATAAAACCAAGCGCCGCAATCATTGGAGCCGATACTGTCAGTGCTGGGGAATGTCTCCCGGAAAGCCTTGATTAGACTGGAAACAAAGGCAGGACGAAATGTTTCTGATGCCGGCATATCCTTAGCGCTGGGAACCCAGATCTGGCAGTAGAAGTTCCGCAGGCCATAGGTTTCACTGGCCAGTTCCACTTCAATCCCCTCCGGCCAGACAGAAGATGTTCCTGGCGATATAAACAAGGAGCCATCCGGGGCTTTGTTAAAATATCCGTCATAATTTTTCGGCATTCTCACGGACAGGCCGAGACCGGGATGACCGCTGTTGTATTGTATGACTTTCTGCTCAATTCCAGGGGTGACGATAAGATTAAAAAAATCCAGACAAGTTTTCCGGTGAAAGGCTGGAAAGGCCTCATGCATTTTCAAAAACAATTCCAGGTCATCCGGGTTCTTCACCATCTCTGCAAATAATATATCAGGTATGGTCATGGAAAGTTTCCTTGTGGCCTGCAGCCAGTTGGACTGTGAAAGTCTTTTTCAGCCAAACGGTGAAATCATGCAAAAAATACCGTACCCGTTCAGCACGGCAGTGACGGGACGCTTCATTCAGCCAATCGTCCAGGTGGGCGTACTTAAATTTTGATCCGCATATTTCCTCATTCCAAACATACCCCATTACGAGGGTCTCATAGTTGTCACGATCGCTGCAGGGAAGTGAACAGTCGCCTGGCAAGTAAAGAATATGGCAGGGGATGCCTCTGGACCTGTATTGATTTTCAAGATGCTGACGGTATGACTGGAGCTGATTGTCCTGTTCGCAGGCCCAGGGTTTGTTTTCAATTCCTAAAATCCACTCATCGTTTTCCAGAACAATATCAATGCGCCGCTGGGTAGCTTCTATGCATCTGGTGGCGACCTCTCTGGCTATTTTTGTCGTGTCGAGACGTTCCATTTTTAAATGACTGTCAGCCGGCAGCATCATATTGATACGCTGTATGAACATTTTTAAAAAAAGCTGGCCCTGGCCGTGCGAACCGAAGGGATGAAGAAGATCGGCAATAATGGCTGACAACTTCATTTCTTCGCAGCTGAAATAATTAAAGACAGAAAAATCATTGGCCAAAAACTTATTAATTTCCTTCCAGCTTTGCTGCGCAATTTTATTAATGGCCCCGTAAAGCCGGCAGAAATTATGCAGTTTTTTGAACAGTTCTGTTTTTGAATTTTTGTCAGCAGCCCTGCAGCGCAAGAAAAAATCTTTTGACGCCTTACACAGTTCGGCTTCTGAACGGTCATTGAGCATAAAGCCTCCTGATATTTTATCATGCCTTTGTAATAACCTGATCAATGGTGCAGACTGCCGAGATATGATCCCGATTGCTTTTAAACGACAGCGTTCTGCAGTTAATCGCGGCAATTGTACCAAATCAATCAAATTGCCGGCTTCAGGCAGATTAAATTTAAATACTTTGAACATTGCATTATTTAATGGCATAATTGCTGCAATTAAACCGGATAAATTCCTGATTCTAACTGGCTTGCTCGCATTTAGTCTTTATATGACTGGATATTTTAAACGATGATGGAGGATATGTCAAGAAGTATTTCTTACCGGGGATACTAAAACAATCATCAAAAATTTATACTGCCAGTAAAGTCAGCAGACCGGGTCAGCGCCAAAATATACCGAAATTACTGCCGCTGCGTCTCTCTTCCTTGGCCATACGCAGACAGTTTTTCCGGCTTTTGTTTTTGTCATCCCGCCTCCGGTGTAATGCTAAAAAACCGTGTTTCAGGGTTTTAGGCGGCCTGTCCTCATATTATTCGATGCCCTGTGTAATGGCCGGGGTTGGCCGCCTGTCAGAAGCCAAAATCAAAATCCGGCTTAATGATTGTCTGAAATGATTTAAGCCTGGTCAGGCCGGCCGGCCGGACAGGCTGCCTTCGGCGGGGATGTTTAAGATTTCCAGGCTGAACTTAAAGTCCGCCCAGTCTCTGCCGTTTTGGCCGTGGGCCAGCAGTTTGTCCCACAGATAGCGGGCTCTGGCTACAAAGAAAGAGGCCAGCTTTTCTTTCATGACAAACCTGGTCGAGGTGACAAATGAGCGGGCCAGACCGAAGGCCAGTCTGGCTTCGTAGGTCGGATCATCCATTTCCCTGGCAAACCGGCCGGCTAAGAAGGCGGCTTCCAGAGCGGCTTTGGTCAAAAGTCCCCGCCGGTTAACCCCGAAGACAGGCAGTCTTATTATGGACACCAGAAGTACTGAGATATCCTGAACATAATCCGACTCCCGGCTCCGGTAAAGGTCAATAACGTGCAGATGAGCACTGGCCGGGTTATAAAGAAGGTTGGAGAGATTGAAATCACCGTGGATCCTGACTGTAAAGGGCGCGGCCAGCTGCTCTTCCAGTTCTCTGACTTCGGTCAGCAGCGTTTCAACCGGCTGGATCGGCAGGCTGCCTATGGCCCCGAAATTATTCATTAGCTGGGGATACAGGGTGGCCGCTTCGGACAGACGGCTTTCGGCCTGGCGGCTGAATTCGGCCTTGGCCGGTCTGTCGGACATAGTGGTCCGCCAAAGACCGATCATGGTCTCCAGGGCCAGTTTTAAGCCTCTGAAAGCCGTGACCGGCGTACTTTCCAGGAAAAATGCCTGCAATGTCCGGCTGGGTATGAACTCTAAGATTAAGGCTGCCTCCTGGCTGCCTCTGGGCGGAATAAAAGCTTTGACCTGGGGAGTTAAGCCGGGTTTGAGGGAGGCCCAGAGGTCTAAATTGGATCTTTCCATGGTCAGTTTAAAAGCCGGTCCGTGTTTAAATAAAACCGGTTTTTCACCGTCCGCCGTACCGACGACTCCAATGCGGCAGCCGGACCGGCCGCCCCAGATGGACCGGAAATCCAGTCTTTCCAGTTCCAGACTCTGGCCTGTGGCTTTTAAGCCGGCTCCCAGAGCCTTAAACTGTTCCAGCTTAATATTCTCCCCTAAAATGAAATAGATAATCTTCTCGCCTATTTCCAAAAGCATATCGCCGACCCGTTCTAAGTAATGAATAATCATTAATGTCGTGACCAGATTTTTCGGGTGGGGCCCGGTGCCGAATTCGGCAATCAACCTGGCAAAGCGGTCGGCGTACAGGGCGTCCAGCTTTTCTTCAATTTGGCCCAGACGGACGGCTAAACTGACTTCTCTTTTTTCAATGGCCGGAGAGATCAGACGCAAACCGGAGAATATTTCCTGGAAGAATTCTTCTAAATTATAGCTTTTTAAAAAATCCACTTCCAGAAGATAGCCGGCCTGCCCGTCTAAGTTTAATAAAAGTTCGCTGACTCGTTCCAGGCGGGAGGCAATGGAGCTTATGGCCTGAAGAAAAAGGCTGTCTTTCGGGCCGGAGGTTTTTGTGAAAACTAAATCTAATGTTTCTTTCTGGACAGAGGCCACCTGAGTGGTTATGTAGGCTACCCGGTTATAGAGTCCCCGGCTTTTGGCCGTATCTTTTTTCAGCAGCAGATCTCTGGCCTCTGTGCCCGCCTGCAGTACTTCCCTGGTCAGGAGCCGGACATCGTCCTTTATTTCTTCGAATCTGGACATGTCAGGTCTCGGGGGCTTCTGATTCGCCGGTTTGGCCGCGGTCTTCGGTCCGGTCGGGGTCGTCTCCGGAAACGTCGTCCGGATTTTCGGCTTCGTTTAAATTGTCAAATGACAGGGACAACTGCTTGTGGCCGGGAGTCTCGGCCCAGCTCATGGCCACGGAAAGGTTGATCCGGCCTTTGCGGCGGCCTAAGTCCACAGTCAGTTCTAAAATTTCGGCCGGTTTCAAAGTTATCTGGTTATTCTGCTCAGAAAGGCGCAGCTCGCCGTTTTCAAAGCCCTGCTTTAAGGCCTCCAGGTAGCGGGCCACATCCAGGGGATCGGTTACGAATTTATAGGTAAAATGGTTCTTGCTCATTATGAGCTCCAGACCCGGACAGCCGGGTCTGATATAAGACCCGGAAAAAAGAAACGCTCAGGACAGTCGGGCCCGGTATTCGTCCAGGGTTTTTTCCCGGCTCTGTCCGGCTTTTTTTAAAGCCGCTGCCACGTAGGGATCCTGCCAGGCTGACTGAAAGCCTATCTCCCGGTCCAGGTTGTTTTTCTCTTCAGATTTCTGTTCCGGCCGTATCTTGGACGACATGTGGGTATCATCGCCCATAAAAACCAGAAGAGGCGTTTTGGTATCTTGCTGCCTGGCCAGTGTTTCGATTAAAAAAACCGCGTGATTCGGGGAGGATGGATTCCAGACCTCCCACCCGTCCACATCCAGGTTGTCCAGTAAAATCGGCCAGAATAAAGGCGGATGGGGAATGACTATGCCGGCCCCTAAGCCCCGGGCCTCTTCAATGACTTCCCGGACCGTATGGAAACGGCTGGGCAGCAGTCTTCTCTTGACGAGACCTTTGACTAAGCGGCTCAGAGCCATAGCCCGGTCTAAAATGGCCGGCGGAAACTCACCGCCCCTGGCGGCCATAAAATCGGGCAAAAGGCGGTTTTTCAGCATCTCGGCCCGCTCGGAATCGCCTAAGTTGGCCTTTTCAATTAGAGTCCTGAGCCTTAAAGCCAGAAGGGTCGCCAAATCCACGGAATCGGAGGAAAAGCCCAGCTTTTTAATTTCCCCTTTGACGGCTTCGTCGGGATTTATGATGTTCTCCAAAATATCCAGAAGCTGAAGAGCCCGGTAGCGGAATGTTCTTTCCATCATGCCTGCCAGGGTGGCGGCTCTGGGCAGTTTTCGGCTCGGCAGGTGAATTAAAAGCTGAACCTTTAAACCGTACTCCGGGGCAAAGGCGTCGGCCTCAACTCCGGTCCAGTCGCCTAAAGTCATGAGACGATTATGCTGGGTGGGAATAACTAATCGATCTGTGGCCGCCGGAAAGGCTTTATTGATCCTTTCGTTAATCAGTTCCAGAGGAATCCATTCCGGATGCCAGTGGACAGCTAAAAGGCGTTTTTCTTCCGGCTCGCGGCGGCTGGGCTGGGCGGCTACACCGGCCTCTTTGGCCGTCAGTTCCACGGACGTCAGTCGGTTGAAGACAGCCCAATCTTCGGCGGTAATCTCCGGGCCGCAGTTTTCCGGTGAAGACGTTCGGGCTTTGGCAGCGTTTTTTTTCATCCGATCTTCGGCGTGTGACCCGGAGCCAAAAGGCCCGGGGACGGGCGCCGCCTCCTGCAATTTGGTTTAAACCGGACAGTATCTGCCTTAAGCTGTGGTCCGTAAGACATATACCGGGGTCGGACTGGGATAAATACAATAAAGGTCGCCCTGGCTTGCGGCTCTGGTCTGAAAAGTTAAAAATGCCCGTAACGGAGTTAAAATAGTCCGGTCAGATCGAGACCGGCGGTGATACTGGCGGCGTCTTTAAGCATCTGGTCCTGGATTTGGGATAAAGCCTCATTGACCGCGGCTACGATCAGATCGGACAGCATCTCTGGATCGTCGGGATTAATGACTTCCGGCTCCAGTTTGATGGACACGAGCCGGTTTAAGCCGTTGGCCACCGCTGTGACCATGCCGCCGCCGACTGTGGCTGTCACGGTTTTCTGGTGAGCCGATTCCTGGGACTTTATGATCTTCTCCCGGATGATTTTGGCCTTATTCAGAAGGTCATGGCCGCTAAAACTGCTGGAATCTTCAGACATAGTCTCTTCCCCGGTCTTTGGCCGCCGACGGTACGGGGCGCGGTTAAAAAAGATATATTATATTAGTCTATTTCCTCGTTTTGGGGAACAGCTTTATTATTGACATCCGAGCTGTTCTCGTCTTCCTCCGGACCGTTTTCCTCGTCTTCGGCCTCAAGTTCGGGCAGTAGCATGGGGATAATAGGTTCGGCCCGGCTGTTCAAAGTCGTTATTTTGCCGTTCACCAGCTCTGCAAAGGCCTTAAAGGCCGGATCATTTTTGAGTGCCTCCATCTGGGCCGTAATTTCCTCTTGGGTTAAAAAAGGCTTATGGAACGGCTGCGGCTGGGGTTTGGGCGGCTCTGGAGCGGGGACCGGTCCGTTGCCGGCCAAAGGATCCGGAGGGGCGGCAGCTGCTTTGGGCGGCTGGCCCGGGGTCGGAATCGGATCGGCAGGAGCTTCCGGAACAGAAACCGAAACAGGAACCGGAGGCGGGGCCGGTTCGGCCGGAGCCTTAGGAGCTGACGGGGCAGCGGCCGGGGGCAAGGCGGCTGCCTGAGTCTGAGGCGATGAGCTTTTGGCTTCCAGGAGCTTTAAGTCCAGGCTTTTTTTAAGTAAGTCCGGCGATGATTCCAGAAGTGAGGTCAGCCGGACGGTCAGAGAGGCCAGATCGCTTAAGGGAGCCAGTTGGCAAAGTTTAATGAGATGGGCTTCCATCAGCCATCTCGGCTGGGGGTGGCCGGCCATTTCCCCGTGAAATCTCAGCCAGGCCTCAAAATGGCGGTGGAGAAGGGATAAAGAGAGTTCTTTTCCGATTTGGCCGTACTCTTCCAGTTCCTTTTCGGTCAGGTCCAAAAAGGCGGCGGTCTGGGTATTGGCTTTATATAAAGTCAGACCCCGGACATATTCCAAAATCCTTAAGGCCAGTTCTCTGAAATCGGAGCCTAAGCTATAGGCCCGGTCCATAAGTTCCAAAGCCAGAGCCGTATTGCCTTTAAAGGCGGCCAGAGCCGTCTGGCTGACCAGATTCTGATTAATTAAACCCAGGGCCTGATCCACAGCCCGGACCGTAATTTCTCCGGCCGAGGCAATGACCTGGTCCATAAGGCCCAGAGCATCCCGTAAACCGCCTTCGGCCTGGCGGGCAATGACAGTTAAAGCCTCGGTTTCGGCCTTGATGTTTTCCGTGTCCGAGACCCGCTTTAAGCGGGCCGTTATGTCTTCCGTCCGTATGCGCTTAAAATCATACCTCTGACAGCGGGACAGGATGGTAGCCGGGACTTTGTGGGCTTCGGTCGTGGCAAAGATGAAGACAACGTGGTCGGGCGGCTCTTCCAAAGTCTTGAGCAAAGCGTTGAATGCGTCGGGAGTTAAAGCGTGGACTTCGTCAATAATATAGACTTTATAGGGATTTTTACCCGGCAGGTATTTAACTGTGTCCCTTAAACCTCTTATTGCATCAATGCCGCGGTTAGAGGCCCCGTCAACCTCCATGAGATCGACACACTCCCCGTTCTGGATTTCCAGGCATTCCCGGCAGACACCGCAGGGACGGGGGCCTTCGCTGCGGCAGGCTAAGGCCATGGCCAGAAGACGGGCGGCCGTGGTTTTGCCGACTCCCCGCGGACCGGTGAAGAGATAAGCGTGGGCCACCCGGCCGGTGGCCAGCGCTTTAGTTAAGGTTTGCCTGACCTGTTCCTGACCGGTCAGATCCTCAAATGTTTTGGGCCGGTATTTGCGGGCCAGAACCAGATACGACATGGATAATTATTCCCGTTCGGCCAGAGCTTTCTGACATTTGGGGCAAACGCCGCTCTGGTCGGACGGCACGGCGGGGTGGCGCATCCAGCAGCGGGGGCATTTGGGATCTTGGCTTACGGCAACAGTGGCCGAAATTTCGGAATCCGTCTCAATTAGTTCCAGGCGGCTTATGATAAAGATCTCCAAAAGAAGGTCTTCATATTTTTTTAAAAGAGCGTATTCGGCCGCCGGAGCGGCCAGAGTCAGTTCCGCTTCCAGGCCCGAACCGATCAATTTAGCCCTCCGGGCCTCTTCCAGGGCTTTATTGACCTTATCCCGGACAGATATGATGTCTTCCATATCCTGGGCTAACTGGGGCTGAAAGTATTCAGCCCGGGCCTGGGGGAAATCGGTCAGAAAGACTGATGCGTCCGGGCTTTTATCAATATAGCTCCAGATCTCTTCGGCCGTAAAAGAAATAATAGGGGCCATGAGCTTGGTTAAGGCCGGCAGCAGAAGGCTCATGACGGTCTGAGTGCCGCGGCGCCGGGGATCTCTGGGCCCCAGCGTATAGAGGCGGTCTTTGACCACATCAAAATAAAACGACGATATTAGGCCCACAAACTTATTGACCAGCTGATAGACGTCGTGGAAAGCGTAGCTTTCGTAGGCATTTTTGGCTTTTTCGATCAAGACGCTCAAAAGGTGAAGAACAAACCGGTCCAGAGCGTCCAGCCGGCTGTAAGGCAGAGCGTCGGCAGCGGTAAAGTCGTACAGATTACCGATTGCAAACCGTATGGTGTTGCGGAAATTGAAATAGGCCTTGGCCAGCATGTCAAGAATCTGAGCGGAGATCCTTATATCGTCCTGATAGTTTTCGGCCGCCACCCACAGACGGATAATATCGGCTCCGAACTTATTGATGACCGATTCCGGATCAATGGTATTGCCTAAAGACTTACTCATCTTCCTGCCGGAGCCGTCGACCACGTAGCCGTGGGTTAAGACTTCCTTATAGGGAGCCGTATGGCGGTTGGCAATTGAGATCAGTAAGCTGGAGTGGAACCAGCCCCGGTGCTGATCCGATCCCTCCAGATACATGTCAGCCTGATCCGGCAGTTGGGGATTGGGTTCTAAGACTGCGGCAAAAGAGGAGCCGGAATCAAACCAGACATCCAGGATGTCCGATTCTTTGGTAAATTCATCATGCCCGCAGGCTTGGCATTTTTCCCCGGCCGGGAGGAGTTGCCCGGCTTCCAGATTATACCAGGCATCGGCCCCCTGAGCCAGGAAAAGTCCGTAAAGATGATCGGAAATAGCCTGACTGTAATGCCACTTACCGCACTTCTGGCAGAAAAAGATCGTAATCGGCACCCCCCAGGATCTTTGGCGGCTGACACACCAGTCGGGCCGGTTTTCAATCATGCCGTAGATCCGCTCCCGGCCCCATTTGGGTATCCAGGTGACCCGGTTAATGGCTTTTAAGCTTTCCTGGCGGAGGTTTTTTTCTTCCATGGAAATAAACCACTGCAGGGTGGCTCTGAAAACGACCGGCTTACGGCAGCGCCAGCAGTGAGGATAGGAGTGGCTGACCGTTTCGGCGGCAATTAAGGCTCCTTTTTCCCGGAGCATCTCAATCACCTTAGGATTGGCGGCCGGAACTTTCTGGCCGGAAAGTTCCGGTACTTCCCCGGTAAAGCGGGCTTCCTCGTCCAAAGGCGAAAAAATGGGCAGATTGTTGGCTAAACCGGTTTCGTAATCTTCCCGGCCATGTCCGGGGGCGGTATGGACCAAGCCAGTGCCCTGCTCCAAAGTCACATACAAAGCCGGCAAGAGAACAGAATCCCGTTCGTATAAAGGATGCCGGGTTATTAAACCCTTTAGGGAAGCGGTTTCTAAAGCGATCGGCTCTTTAGGCGGCTGTAGTTTAAATTTGGTCCAAAGTCCTTCGGCTAAAGATTTGGCCACTATTAGAACCCGGTCCCCAGCATCGTAAGCGGCGTATTCGACTGCAGGATTATAGGCAACAGCCATATTGGCCGGAATTGTCCATGGTGTAGTCGTCCAGATAACGGCGGAAACTTTTTTTCCGGTCAGTTGGGGGTTCAGCTGCGACGGATCGGAGACTAAAGGAAAGGCGACAAAGACAGAATCGGAGGATACGTCCTGATACTCAACCTCGGCTTCGGCCAGAGCCGTCCGGCACTGACCGCACCATAAAACCGGTTTAAGACTGTGGTGTAATCGTCCGTCAAGAGCTGTCCGGCCCAGTTCCCTGGCAATGACAGCCTCGTAATCGTAGCTCATGGTCAGATAAGGCTGGGCCCAGTTGCCGAAAACCCCCAGACGCTGAAACTGTTTGGACTGGATGTCCACAAATTTTTCGGCGTGCCGGCGGCAAAGATTTCTTATTTCCGACCGGGACAGTGAGTATTTTTTGGAGCCTAAAGACTGATCGACCTGGTGCTCAATCGGCAGTCCGTGGCAGTCCCAGCCGGGAATATAGGGTGAACTGTAGCCGCTCATGACCTTGGACTTAATAATAATGTCCTTTAAGATCTTATTTAAAGCCGTACCCATATGGATATGGCCGTTGGCGTATGGCGGACCGTCATGAAGAACCCACGGGGGGCGGTCCTGTGTGCGGGCCTGGATTTGGCCGTAGATATCAGCGTCCTGCCATTTTTTCAGTAATTCCGGTTCCCGTCTGGCCAGGGAGGCTTTCATGGGGAAATCGGTTGCGGGCAGGTTTAAGGTTTTTTTGTAGTCCATAAAGTGTCCAGAAAGGGGTCTGTGCCCTGAAGATCTTAATACAGGTTAAGGCTGAATATCCGATTTTACGCCGGAGGCGGCTTTCTTCTCCCGCCTGATCTTAAAATACTCAAAAACCATGGGCAGGACTGACAGAATTATGATCGCCATAATGACCATGGTAAAGTTTTTTCGGACCATCGGCAGGGCCCCGAAGAAATAACCGGCCCAGATAAAAGTCAGGGCCCAGCCGGCCCCGCCGATTAAGTTAAAAGCTAAAAAGCGGGGATAGTGCATGCTGCCCACCCCGGCCACAAAGGGGGCAAACGTTCTGACTATGGGCACAAACCTGGCGATAATAATGGTGGAGACCCCGTATTTATCGTAAAAATCCCGGGTTTTGTCCAAATATTTCCTTTTTAAGATCCGGCCGTCCCGGTTCAGGATTTTGGGGCCAAAAAAGCGGCCGATCCAGTAATTAAACGTATCGCCCAAAAAAGCGGCTGAGATAATGACCAAAAGCAGGGTCCAGGGGTTTAAAGCCGAGCCGTCCCTGGCGGCGATGGCGCCGGCGGCAAATAATAGGGAGTCCCCTGGCAAAAACGGGCAGACAACCACACCGGTTTCCCAGAAAACAATAACAAAGAGGATCAGGTAAGTCTGCCAGCCGTATCTGGCCACCAGCTGGTCCAGGTGAACGTCGATGTGGAGAATAAAATCAATCAGGCCGCCCAAATATTGGGTCAGCCAGTCAGAGGCTTCCATGGAGAGTCCTTAAATTCAGGAATATTTTAAATCAGGGCAGACCGATTCCAATTCAGCTAATGGTATGGCTCCCTGACGGAATATCCACGGTTCCGAACCGCTGACATCGACAATGGTCGAAGAGGCCCGGCCGGAAGTGGGTCCGGTATCCAGAATGAGATCGACCTGGCCGTCAAAGACAGCCAGAACCTCATCAGCCGTGGTAGGCGGGCTGGCTTTGTGGATATTGGCGCTGGTGCCGGTCAGACCGCGGTCGACCAAGCGGATAAGGCGGCGGATGATTTCCAGGCCCTCCACCCTCAGCCCCACTGTCCGGGCTTTACCCAGTAACAGGGGGTGCAGGCCGTTATGGCCGGTAAATAAAAGGGTCAGCAGTCCGGGCCAAAAACGGTCCATGAGTTTTTTGGCTGCCTGGCCCGTTTCCTGAGCATAACAGGCCGCCCGCGGGACAGAATCTATTAAAAGCAGAAAAGGCTGCTCAATAGCCCGGCCGGCTTTTAAGGCCGCGATTCTCTCCAGGGCCTGGGGTTTGTCGGCCAGAGCCATGAAGGCGTAAAAGGACTGGGTCGGCCCCACAATCAGGCCGCCGTCCAATAAGACTTCAGCCGCCGGAGCTAAATCCCGGAATGTGGCGGTTTTGGGTTCAACAGTAAGGCGTAAGGTCAAGGTGACTCCGGCAAAAGGCTGTCAAGCTCCCGGTGGAGAATAGAAGCTCTTGGATAATTTAATGTTTACATATTAAACAGCAAAATACATTTGATTTTAAGATAAAAATTGTCTAAAATAAGCACAGATGATGGGACCGCAGTCGGTTAAGGTCAAACCTCTGTCCCGGCTCAAGCTTTTTTGGAACTAATAAGTATAGCACCCTTGGCCCATTGACTTCAACCGGCGAATTTGACAATTTGACATCATTAGGCCGATCACCTGTTAGTTTTTTCCGTCTTGGCCTGTTTGGTGTTTATTTGGCCGGAGCCCCATTGGTCCTTTCAGTTTATTCCGGTTTAGGTTTTTTTATTCTAACCTGGAGGCAGCCATGGAAATAGAATCCACCCCTGATTGCATGAAAGAAGACACGAAGCTTATCACCGGTCCCTGCCCCAAGTGCGGCGGAGAACTGGAGTTTTTCAGCATCTCGGAACTGAGAAATCAGAGCCACTGCTACATTTGTAAAGCTCCTTTTGATCCCAGGGAGTTTGCCAAGAAACTTGACCTGTCCATCTGATACGTGGTCTTAAAGCTGTCTGCTCGCCGACGGTCCGGGCCGTCGGTTTTTTTAGGGTCTTTTATTTTTTTTGTTCCGGCCCGTACAGGATACGATTTTTTAAAGACCGAATCGGGTTTAATTATCTGATTTAAAAACTCAGAAATTGAAATTGATAAGTTTTTGTCAGTAAAGATGCCATGGAAAAAAAGTCAGTATTGCTGATTTTTTCATCTATAATGTATCGCTTTTACATATCTTTTTAAATGGCTAATATAATAAACAGCGGCATTTGTGAGACCGTCGGCAAAATTTCTTATGGTTTTAAGGACTTTTATTCTTTTGACTTTTTTAAGGCTTGTCCGGGCTGGCCTGTTGTGTTATTATCAGTATGTTTGCCCTGATGCGGCTTTGGGCCCCTGAATGTTTGGGGTCAGGATGTTTTTTACAGTTTAAAGTTTGACCAATATTGAGTCTGTAAGACCAAAGCTAAGTTAGAATCCTTACTTGGCTCGCTAGCCATTGGACATAATATGTTTCAAGGTCTGATATTTTACATGGCGGTATATACATAATGTTCGGCAAATCCGGGGACAAAAAAAACAGTAAACCAGGTAAGCAGGTTTGGAATGCGTTTTTTGCCAGCAGCGTAGAAATTGAGGGTTCTCTGCGTTTTTCCGGGCTTTTGAATATTGACGGCCATCTGACCGGGGCTATTGTGGCCAAAGGTATGCTGGTTACCGGTACGAACGCTCGGATAGTGGGCGATATTTTTGTGGAAAATCTCATTTTAAGCGGCACGGTGATCGGGAATATCTACGCCACCGGTGAGGTCCATTTGAATCATACCGCCCATGTCAGCGGCAACATTAGCTATCATACCCTAAGTATTGTCCCCGGAGCGGTTTTGGAAGGCAACAGTCACCAGTTTTCGGAAAAAGAGAGAGTGACCCTTTCAGACAAGATCCATGCCGAACTGGCTTTGCCTGAAGAATCGGAAAGTCCTCAGGAAGAAAAGCCACCCGTTGAGGTTGTTCCCCCACCCAGAAAATCTTTGGAACTGCCTCAGGCCATGGAACAGGAGCATATTGAACTGACACCTATTAGTGAGACTGCCTCATAATTCTCCGATCGGTATATACCTTTTGTATTTAATTTGACTAATTTATTATATTGTAGGTATATAATAAATTCAGTGTATTTTTTTTGTTTAAACATATATATTATTTCAATTTATAATGTATAATTACAGTGTATAGTGTATTGTATCTTTCTTTTCAAAGAAAAAATAAAAAAGCTCAGTTAACTGTATTTCATTTTTTTTCAGACTTAAATAAAAGACTACTGCAAAAAAATCCCGGCCCCGGTAAAGCGCCGGTGCGGGGCATATTTATTTTATATTTATTGTTAGTTAAGAAATACAGATAAATAAATTTTGATTTCGGCTTTTCGTTTTGTTGGTTTTACCCGGAGAGTTTTGAAGGTAAAATTTATTAGGCAAAAAGGCGGAAAAATTTTTTTAATTGTTCCTCTCCTAAGTTTTTTGTCCGGTTTTAAGTTCAAATATTTCGGGAAAATTTTTTTAAGATTTTTTTATTTTAATTTCTGGCTGATTTGGCGATATTTTTTCTTCTGTCATTTTCGGTCAATGAGTTTTTGTTTTGACACCTCTAAGGCCTTTAGCCCTCTTGCGGCTTGTCCGGCTTTCAGTTAGCCAAAAAAATGGGTTAATAGATAAATGTATTGAAAATTTTACTTCTTCAGGTGTATAACGATGTCATTTAAGTCAAAGCTATACTTAATCAGCGGGTTCCTTTGTCTGACTACCGTGATAGTGGCTGTCTGCGGTGTTGCGGCTCTGGAATCTCTGCACAAAGGCACACAGGTTAGTTTTCAGGTCCAGAACCAGTCCAGCATTCTTAAGTCTTTAAAAAGTGACATTGATCGGCTGTCTTTAGAAATCAGGGAAATAGTTTTAAACGACGATGTGGCCGTCAAGACTGAAGAAAAAAAGGTCATTGAAGATCTTATCGCCAACAGCATAAATCCGGCCATCGAACGGTTTGTGCCCTCTCCCTCCCAGAAGGCTGACTGGGAAAAGTTTCAGGCTCTGGGAACTGAGCATCACAAGATAATTAATAAAATATATGATCTGAGCATCCAGAATACCGGTTATTACAGCAAAGTGACCTCGGTCAACGGCAGTTTTGATTACTGGATGTACTATGAGCCTGTATTGCGGAAAATCCATGATGCGGTGGTGAATTGGCCCGAGGGCAGTCCGGGGTCCTATGAGGCCTTAAGCGTCTCTTTTCTGGCTTTAGACTGTATTGAGGCCATCAAAGGGTTGCAGCTCCGGGAAAAATTGTCTGTAATGTCTTTAAGCCAGGAAGAAAAGGAACGTCATATCGCCGACGGCCGCCGGGAATTGACCAGGGTGACGGCCGACCTTAACCAGCTGGAGAACATTTTAACTAACCCCGAAGTCACGAAAGAAGAGCTGGAGGAATTCAACCGGACGTTCCGGCAGGCCTCCGCCGATCATGTCAAGTTCGGGCAGCAGGGGGAAGTGGAAAGCACGGATATCAAATTTGATCTGCCGCCCAATTTTATTCATCCGATTTTAAAATCCCCCTCCGTCGTTTACTGGAATGAAGTTAAACCAAAACGGGGCGGAGGCACGGAGATCTTTAACCGGGTCAGCGAAATGTCCTCCGCCGACACAAACGGCCGTGCCTTTGGCATTCTGCTGGGGGAATGTAATCCTGTCCGCCACGAAGAAACTCTGGTCTTAGACAGTCTGGCCGAATCCGGCAACCGGCTCGTGGCCGAGACCGTGGCCGATTCGGAGCGCATCTTCTCGCGGGCCAGACTGATTTTAATTGCGCTCTCCGTTCTGGGCCTTCTCCTGGGTGTGACCGGTATGATCATTTTTACGACCAGACTTAACAACACTTTGGTTTCCATAGTTGAGCTCCTTTCGGACAGCTCCATGAAAACCGAAAGAGCCTCCCATAACCTGACCGATTCGGCCCACACCATCGCCAATGGAGCCGGCAGTAATGTTTCCTCTCTGGAAGAGGTGGAAATGTCAATAGAAGAACTGGCCTCCATGGTCGAAAAGAATTCCGATGCCTCGACCCGGGCCAATGATTTAATGGCCCGGGTTGACAAGCAGGCCCACGATGCCAGGGTATCCATGCAGCAAATTAAAGACTCCATGGATCAGATTGGCAACTCCGGCCGGGAGATCCGTAAGATCGTTAAAACCATTGACGAGATAGCCTATCAGACAAATCTTCTGGCCTTAAACGCGGCCGTGGAAGCGGCCAGAGCCGGTGAAAGCGGGGCTGGGTTTGCGGTCGTGGCCGAAGAAGTGCGGGGACTGGCCGTAAAAAGCGGGGAAGCTGTCCAGAATACATCCCAGCTTATTATGGATACAATTTCGAATATTGAAAAGGGCGTCAAATTAGTTCAGGAAACGTTTACCGGTTTTGCCACTCTGGTGGATAACGAAACCAACGCAGCCAGGCTTATTTCCGAAGTGGACCAGGCCGCCCATGAGCAGGCTGCGAATATTAAAAACATATCCAAGGCCACTTCCCAGATAGAGACGGTCACTGCCCAGAGCGCTGCAGCGGCGGAAAGTTCGGCCAAAATGGCGGAAACCTTATTCCAGTCAGCCCATGGTCTTTTACTCGTAGTCGACCAGATAAACGACATGGTTTACGGCGTAAAAAAGAAAAATGCCGATGCATTGGAGCTGACCCCAAGAATGATGGGCCTTCTGACGGATGATCGGGGGCAGTGATTTTTTCGGCTCCCGGTTTTACCGGGAGCCTTCGCAGAAATATCTGGGTTTAATCCTAAAACCCTTTCTTCTGGCTAATATTTATTCTTAAGCTTTTGGCTTTTATTAAAGCTGCGGGCTTTTTTGTGGCCATTTGGTGTCAGATGTTTGTCTATTTCGGTATAGTGCTGACTGCGGGCGTCTTTTTGGGTTTTATCATCTTTTTGCCTTTTTCCTGGCCAGTTCGCCTCATTCTGAGTCTGACCGCTTTTTTGGGCGCCGCCCGGGTAGCTGTTTTAAGAGCCGTCTGCGGCGGCATCGGCGGAATTGAGGCCCCTAAAATCATACTTTTTATTACTTCATTTATCCAGGGCCTGCTTGTTATCCTTTTGCTTTTAGGCTTGGCCAGACTTTTGATTTTGGGCTTATCGTTTTTGCTTAGTTTCTGCCCAGGCTGGTTCGGCCAATTGTTCAAAACATTCAGGAGCCTGATCATAGGGCCAAAAGCCAGTCTGGCCATATTATTGATATCAGCTGTTATTTCAGGTTACAGTCTGTACGAAGCGGCCCGGGTGCCCAGAGTCAGAGAGGCCGAAGTGACCATCCCGGCCTGGCCCAACGCTTTGGACGGTCTGACAGTGGCTATTTTAGGCGATATGCATATTTCCAGGTTTTTTGACGAACCGTGGGTCCGGAAAGTGGTGGACAGGACCATGGATTTAAAGCCGGATCTGATCCTTTTACCAGGTGATATGGTAGACGGCTCGGTTGAACAGAGAAAAAACGATGTGGCACCTTTAGCTGACCTTAAAGCCCCTTTCGGGGTTCTGGCTTCGGTGGGCAATCACGAATACTATTCAGGCGTAAAAGAATGGCTGCCGGCCTTTGAAAAATTGGGCTTAAAAATTCTGTACAATAGCCACGTAGTCATTTTACCCCACGGAGCGCCTTTGATAATCGCCGGTTTAACCGATCTGACCGCGCTGGAGCCACGTTTTAATCTGCCGGGCCCTTCTTTGGAGCAGGCTTTAGCCGGTGCGCCCCCTGATGTTCCCGTCGTCTTACTGGAGCACCGGCCGGTCAGGGCCAGAATAAATGCCCTGAATCCCCGGATTATCTGGCAGATTTCCGGGCATACCCATGGGGGAATGCTGCCGATCTTAAAATCAGCGGTCCGGAAGGTTAACGGCGGGTTTGTGGTCTGTTGGTATGACATAGAAAAGCTTAAGCTGTTTGTCCAGCCGGGCTTAGGCCTGTGGAACGGCTTTCCCATGCGTCTATTCGATCCTTCGGAAATCACATTTTTAACCGTACGCTCGGCTTAATTTTTTTCTTGTTCTGAAGCGCGATGTAAATAAGCGGTGATGGAGACAGCGCAGCAGCTTCCTGTCTCCCTTGGGGAAATTATGAATACTGAAAGCTTGCGGGGATGAAATTGATCGTCACACTGCCGATGTCCGAATTTCCCGCCCGCAGCCGACACAAAGAAATTAGAAGATCCCGCACCGATAAAACTGTCAGACAACGGCGGTCAAATTAAAAATATGCAGGAAAAATTTACGGCCGCTGCCGGTCAGGCTGCTTACAAAGTGAGGAAGCAGGCGATTGGGCAGATTTTTTTAGTAGTCGAATCCTGTCTTGGTCTCAAGCAGTTCAGTTGAAGAGGTCCAAAAAAATGGTTAGATTAAGCGGAAATTAAATTATTGCATTGGTTATAATTTGAAGAATTTCATAGGCCAACGGTTGCCGGCAGTTAAAACATTTTTGGATTCCGCCGGATATAGACGCCTGTACCTAAGTGGGGGGCGCGGCAACACGGAAGACTCTGCGTGAGCTGGCACAAGATTTGCCGGACTGTTAAAATCAGGGCCCGTTGGTGAAGGGCGGATTCACTTTTTTGGGGAGCTAGTTTGGGGAGCTAGTTTGGGCACCGGAAAGACCCAACGCGTTGATTGAAGACTCTGGGTAATGCCGGATGAGAAGCGCCTGTCTAAATGAGCAGGACATTAATTATGTCATATTGCACTTATTGCGGGGAATTAATTTCTGATTCGACCGATACCTGCCCTGAGTGCGGTGAGCCTGTTTTGGGGCCAGAAGAAAATATTTCGTTTAAAGACCGCAATGTTTTGATTTTATTATGTTTTTTTTTCTGGAGTTTTCGGTACTCACAGAATTTACGCCGGGAGGCTTGTGACCGGACTTTTAATGTTCTTCTCCTTAGGCGGTCTTGGAATTTGGGCTTTAAAAGATTTTTTTAGCCTGTTGCGGCTTAATGAAAGATGGCCAAGGAATTGCTCAATTAAAAATTGCATATTTTTTTGTTTAAAGATATCTAAAAGAATATATTTTAACTAATAAAATCTTAATAAGAGTTTTAATAAGATTTAAATCTTTTTAAGATAGTATATTTTTATATCAATATCAATATTAATCAAATAAGGTCTTGATTTTGTGGTGCAAATTTTGCTTTTTTTTGAGATTGTGGTTGCTCTCATGCAACCGGAATTAAAACATGAAGAAAATTCCTCTCCGCTGAAAACTTAAGCGGCCGGCTCCCAATGATTGCATTGCTAAAGCCATTCTGAGGCCGATTTCGGCTGCATCAAGCTCCCGCCTTTTTGTTCCGTGAAAATCCCCTCATCTTTTTAAGGGTGGGTGCATCGGTATTATATTTAGTGAAATAAACAGTATACGGATTTTTGCAATTATGGCATATACTATTAGCATGAGAAATATCAGCGATTTAACTTAAATTATTAAGTGCTGCGGTAAGATCTTAGATGTTCGCAAATATATTTATGGAGACTTTGAGATCTTTAAGTCCAATGACATGTTTATAAGCGCAGCGGCGGTGAACGTTTACCGGATTGGATAATTGGCCCCCCATTTTGCTGCTGATTTCAAAGCGAAATACTCTGATGCCCCTTGGCCCGCCATGAAAAGGATGAGAAATATCTTTATTCATCCTTACGCGGCTACAGATATTGATTTAGTCTGGGAAGCGCTTATTAACAATGTTCCTGTGCTGAAAGAGGGCTGTGAAAAGACTGCCGGCCGGCTAAGGAATCAGGAAGAGGCGACCAGGAAATGAAAATGACGGAGAATCGTTTAACTCCGCTTTAAGAGCCTCAGCGGCCGGAGCTTGCCGCAGGTTCTGCTGACAGGGAAAATTGAAATCACGTGACCTCCTTTTATTCCTGTATGTTTTTTGGGCAGCAGGCAGATAAAAGCGCTTGTTTTATGACCCAGGCGGCCAAAAAACTTTATCTCTGCAGTTCAGCCTGATTCGGCCTTCTGACTGCCGGTCAGCGGCTGACTCTGCAGCTTATGCGGCTCTTAGGGCTTCATTTGGTTCTTTTGGCGGTTTGTAAAGCCGCTCCGATAAAAGATTTAAACAGAGGATGGGGCTTCATGGGGCTGGATTTAAATTCCGGATGGAACTGGCAGCCCAAAAACCAGGGATGATCGGCCAGCTCTATGATTTCTACCAGTTTCGGACGGGGCAGAGAGGGGTTTTCCAGCGGATCGTCCGGTCCCTGGCCGCTTATGACCAGACCGGCCCTGGTCAGAGTTTTTAAAAATCTGGGATTAAACTCAAAACGGTGACGGTGGCGTTCGTGGATAAGGTCCGTTTCGCCGTAAGCCTGACTGGCCTTAGTTCCTGGAGCAAGTTTGCAGGGATAGGAGCCGACCCGCATGCTGCCGCCGAGATCGTCTGAGGGGTCTCTTTGGGCCCTCAGTCCGGTATTGGGATCATACCAGCCGGTCATCCGGAAGATGACATTGTCCCGGCAGTTGGGTCGGAATTCTTCGGAATTGGCGTGGGGCAGTCCGGCCTGATTTCTGGCAAACTCAATTACCGCGCACTGAAGACCTAAACAAATGCCTAAAAAAGGCACTTTATGGCGTCTGGCGTATGAGACGGCTAAAATCATGCCTTCAATGCCCCTGGAGCCGAATCCGCCGGGCACTAAAATGCCCTGAGCCGATTTTAAAATTTTGCCGGCATTTTCGGCGTCAACTTCCTCTGCGTTAATGTAGTTAAATTCCACCTCCGCTTCGTGGGCCAGACCTCCGTGGCCCAGGGCCTCTTTTAAGCTTTTGTAGGAGTCCATCAGTTCGCCGTATTTGCCGACAATATTGACGGAGACTTTTTTTGTCAGCCTGGCCTGACGGTCGACTAAGTTCTGCCAGGGGCTGATGTCCGGCTCGGTTTTGCCTAATGATAAAAGCCTGGCCACTTTTTTTTCCAGCCCTTCCTTGAACAGCTTAATCGGCAGCTCGTAGATGTTTTTTACATCCACGGCCGTAAAGACGGCATCCTGGGAGACATCGCAGAATAAAGCGATTTTGGCTCTTGATTCAATGCTTATGGGCATGGGACTGCGGCAGACAATGATATCCGGCTGTATTCCGATTGAACGCAGTTCCTTTACGCTGTGCTGAGTGGGTTTGGATTTAAACTCCCCGCTCGTTTCCAGATAGGGCAGAAACGACAGGTGTATGAACAGGCAGCGCCCCCGGCCCAGCTCACTTCTTAACTGCCGGACCGCTTCCAAAAAGGGCAGGCTTTCAATGTCCCCGACCGTCCCGCCCACTTCCACCAGGACCACATCCAGATCGTCTTCGGTCATCGACAGGATGGCCTCTTTGACTTCATCGGTCACGTGGGGAATGACCTGGACCGTGCCGCCTAAATATCCGCCCCGCCGCTCTTTGGCCAGAACCTGACTGTAGATCCGGCCGGCCGTATAGCTGGAGCGTCTGGTCATGGGGGTGCCCAAAAAACGCTCGTAATGGCCCAAATCCAGATCCGTTTCGGCTCCGTCGTCGGTGACGTAAACTTCCCCGTGCTGGTGTGGGTTCATGGTGCCGGGATCGAGGTTTAAATATGGGTCCAGCTTCTGCATGGAAACTTTAATACCCTTGGCCTTCAGAAGAGCGCCCAGAGCGGCGGCGGTCAGGCCTTTGCCCAGAGAGGACAGGACGCCTCCGGTGATAACAATGAACTTGGTGCGGATTCGGGCCATGGTTATTCCCACTCTATAGTGCTGGGGGGTTTGGTGGAGATGTCGTATAAAACCCGGTTTATGCCCGGGACCTCGTTAATTAAGCGGCTCGACCAGCGGGCCAGCAAGCTGTCCGGCAGGCGGGCCCAGTCGGCGGTCATGGCGTCAACACTGGTCACGGCCCGGATAGCTGCGGCCTGACGGTAACTGCGGCCGTCGCCCATGACTCCCACGCTTTTCACCGGCAGTAAAACGGCAAAAGCCTGCCAGATATCCCGGGCCAGACCCGATTCTTCCAGCTCTTCCCGGATGATCTGATCGGCCTGCCGTAAGATGGCCAGTCCCTCAGGCGTAACCGGCCCCGCTATCCTGATGGCCAGACCAGGACCGGGAAAAGGCTGACGCCACAGAAGTTTATCCGGCAGGCCCAGTTCGGCTCCCAGCAGACGGACTTCGTCTTTGAAAAGATTCCTTAGAGGTTCTATTAAAGTAAAGGGCAGATTGTCCGGCAGACCGCCGACATTGTGATGGCTTTTGATCAGGGCTGACGGTCCGTGGGGCGAGACGGACTCAATGACATCGGGATACAGCGTGCCCTGAGCCAGAAAATCAATAGGCCCAAGTTTTTGGGCCTCCCGGGTAAAGACCTCTATAAACGTGTGGCCTATAATCCGGCGTTTTTCTTCGGGATCGGAAATGTCTTTCAAGCGGGTCAGAAATAAATCCTGAGCCTGGGCCACAGTCAGGTGGAGGTCGGGAAAGGCGCTTTTTAAAAGTATCTCCACTTCACCTGCTTCGTTTTGTCGCAGTAAACCGTTGTCCACAAAGACGCAGTAAAGATTTTTGCCAACGGCTTTGGTTAAAAGGGCTGCAGCCACTGAGGAATCGACACCCCCGGACAAAGCGCACAGGACCCGGCCGCTTCCGACCCGGTCCCGGATTTTGTCCACTGCGGTCTTGACAAAAGAATCCATTTTCCAGGTAGGGGTCAGGCGGGCGATTTTCAGGAAGTTTTTTAAAATTTCCTCCCCGTAAAGGCTGTGATGGACTTCGGGATGGAACTGAAGCGCGTAAACCGCCTTTTCCGGACAGGCCATGGCCGCCTGAGGCAGATCCCGGGTATTGCCTATGACCGTGAAACCGGGCGGCAGTTCTGAGACCCGGTCTCCGTGAGACATCCAGACCGGGATAGGGGTTCTGGGCAGTCCGTCCCAAAGAGGGGAATCGGTTAAGACCTTAAATTCGGCTGGTCCGTATTCCCCTCCGTCACTGCCGCAGACGACCCGGCCGCCTAAATTGCGGGCCAGAAGATGCATCCCGTAGCAAATACCCAGAGTCGGCAGTTTTTTGTCCAGAAGAGCCGGATCCAAAGCCGGAGCCCCCGGGGAATCAACGCTGTCGGGTCCGCCGGACAGGATTACAGCCCCCGGTTCTTTGGCCAAGGCTTCGCCTGTGTTCAGTCCGGCCGGCAGAATTTCGGCGTAATAGCCAAGGGCCCTGGTTTTGCGGGCAATGAGCTGAGTGTACTGGGAACCGTAGTCAATTATAAGGACATGTCCGCTCATCCGAATTTTCGGCGCCGGAACCCCGGCCGGAAAGCCGGAGAGGCCGCGCCGCCTCCTTTCAGTAAGTATCCGTATCCGTCCGCTCTCTGAATCAGGTGCAGTTTGTCCGGGAAAAAAGGCTGACCTGAGCGCCGCCCCGCTGATGAACCGGAAGTCCGGACGGCTGTGTCCTGGGTGAATTCCGGTCTGCCGGCTTTTAAGCATTTCAGCCCGGACCGGGTCTCCTGTTCGGAATCCGGATACGCTTTCAGCCCCCGGCCGTTTATGATCAAAGGCGGCTTTTTTTCAGAACAGCAGGCCGGTTGCCGCTTTCCCCGGTCAATCAGGGGCTTATTAAGCCTTTTTTCCGCCTGGGATCACTGACGAAGCCAAAAATGATTTTCCGGATTTTCCGGTCAGAAAACAAAAAAAGCCTTAATCCCCGGTTGATGTTTAAAGGGGCGGGCTGGGGGCATTATAGTGGACCGGGCCCCGGTTGAAAAGGTTCAGCTTCTTTGGCCTGATTTCGTCTGAAAGAAATCAGTAATCTTTCTTCCAGCCCAGGCCTACCCGGCTGGACTGGGTGGTGGATTTGGACTGGAGGTTCAAGTGAGGGGTCAGTTCCACCTCAATCCTGACTCCGGTTGTGTTTTCCCCCAGGTTCTGCTCCACCCCGACATAGATGCGGTCGTTTATGTACTTACCGGCCTCAATGGTGGCGGCGGTTTCGGCTTGGGAATTTTCTTCGTCGTCTAAGTTTAAGTTGTCCCGGAAACTGTTGCCCTGCAGTATGCGGTGGTCGCCGCCGGAAGTGGATTCGCCGAACCTTAAAACTGAAAGACCCAAAGTGTCCCTGACCGTGTTCAAGGGGGAGAATATATCGACCGAACTCATTCCGGTCAGAGATCTCAGACTGTTGGCCAGCTGGAGAGTTTCCAGACGGGACAGCTGGGAAGTATTTTTTCCGAATAAGATCTGGGCCAGAACCTCGTCCGGCGGCCGGGGAGGCTGACTTTCCAGGCTTAGGTGAGGCGACATTTTCGTGCCGGACAGCCGGATAATGGCCGTAATTTCGTTAGTTTCCCGGGTCAGTTCAAGATTCAAAGAGGGGTTTATGGTGGTGGACGTATCGTAGAAACGGACTTCGCCGTTCGTGATGGTAAACTGCTGGGCCAACAGTTCCAGATAGCCCCGGACAGGTTTGATGGTCCCGGCGATTAAAGGCTTATTGGCCGCTCCGGTCAGTTTCAGCTGGCCCTGCCATTCGCTGTCCAGGCCTCGGCCCCGGATGTAGAACCGGCGGGGAATTTCAATTGACAGATCCATTTCCAGAGGTGAGGCCGGGTTTTCCGTCTCCGTGCCCAGATCCAAAGTACTGACGGACGGTCCGCCCAGACCCTGGGCCAGGGAGATTTCGGCCTTTTCAATAATGGTTTTAGACTTCAGCTTCAGGGCGCTCAAAGGGCCTTCCAGGGTGGCCAGAGAAGAGACTGTCAGATCTATATCGTCACGGTGGATGGGGCTCAGATGGCTTATCTGGGCTCTGGCTTTCAGGTGGGGCGGGGAGGCCCGGGGGTTAACGGCCCCTTCAAGAGCCAGCCGCCCCGCGCCGCCGTCGGTGGCTTCGGCCAGAACTTTAATCTCGCCCCTGGCATCCATATGACCGGAGAGATTTAAGCCGGTCAGGGCAAAACCGGTGGTCGGATCCTGGAAACCGCCTTTGGCCAGATAGACGTTCAGTTCCGGTTTGGGCTGACTCAGACTGCCCAGAACATTAAGCTTTAAATCCACCTCGCCCTTTAAATCCATGGCTTCAAGGCCGGTAAAAGCCCACACCTGGTCGGCCGGGCCCTGCCAGCTGACCTCGGCCTCAAGGCGGCCGTTATTATCCGGAACCGGCAGCTTACTGCCGTGTTTAAGGGGCAGGCTGAAAGCGGCTTTAACCGGCCGGGCGCTTCTGGGCCAGGAGACCTCGGCTTGGCCGGTTAAGCTGCTGCCAGACAAGCGGCCGCCGGCTTTGATTGTTAAAGGTCTGGGCGAGCGCAGAGAGGAACTGATCTCAAACGTGCCTCCGGTGGCCTGACCCAAATCAACTTTAAAATCAGCCAGCCCCCCGGACAGAAGCTCGGGTCCCCCGGCCAGTAAATTTAAAGGCAGAGCTTTAGCTTCGGCCCGGATTTTCAGCGGGGCGCCGCCGCCGTAGTGGCCGCCTAAAGTCAGCTGTCCGCTCTGACCAACCGAAGCCGAAAGACTGTCAATGTCTAAACCGTCTTTAAAGGACAGCCGGACTTCCTCAGTGACTGAGACTGGACCGGTTAACTGGGGCGGACGCAGAAAAAGACGCTTAATTACCGCTGTCCGGTTACTCAGGTCATATGAGGCTGAAAGATTAAGCAGTTCGCCCTTTTCACCCATGACTTTAGCCTCAGCCTCCCCGGCCAGACCCCGGCTCCAAAGTCCGTGGCCTGTAACCGAAATCTGGCTGTTTTTAATGACTAAAGGTCCGGCCCGGCCAGGGCCTTGGGAGTATTTAAGGATCAGATCTGCTTTATCGGCCGCCTGGGAAGCCACCGATAAATTTACGTCTTTTAAGTATACGGTCTGGTTCAGCTTAAATTCGGGCAGCTTTAAAAGGGCTTCGGCTGCTGGAACCGGCTCTTTAACCGATTTAATGTCCAGTGAGGCCGGACTGCCTTCAATAGCCTGGCCCGATATCTGGCCGAGAAAAGCCCAGTCGGAAACATCGGCCGAAAGCTGTCCGTCCATTTCCGGCGGTTTCCCTGAGATTACGGCCAGTTTCAACCCCGAACTTCTGGCTGAAATGCCCGGAGCGTTTAGCAGAAAGTCGGAAATATCAAGGCTGAAATCATTTTCCTTTTTTTCAAATTTGACCTCGGCCGTAAGTTCCAGAGGGTTTTCCCGGGTCTGGGCCCGGGCTGTCAGGCTGGCCCGGATAAGGCTGCCCGCCCTGTCTTTAAGCGGCCCGTCAGGCAGGGAGGCGTCCGGATCTTCCGTTTTTGGCGGATCAGCGGTTTTCTGGTAATGGCCGCTTAACCCCAGCTCCAGTTCCGTCCAGGGTCCGGCCGGGGTGCTGAGCGCAGGGCTGTTGAGAGCTGCCGACAGGTCAATATCATCGGGCGGTCCGGCCAGATCATATTTTAAGTTGAGAGGTCCGGCCCAGTCGGCCATTAAAGGGGATAAATCAGCCAGGGCGATTTGGCCGCTGGCTTTATAGCGGTTATTGGCCGGGTCCCTGAAGAAATCGACCTCTGTTTCCACTTCACCGGGCAGTTTCAGGTCCGGGGCGATTTTTTTGATCAGGCTGTAAAGGGGGCTGCCGGCTGAAACTTTTACATTGGCTTTTACGGTCTGACTTTCCGGTTCGGCTGAGGCCGTTATCTGACTGTCAAACCCTCGGGCTTTTATATTTAAAGCATGGACAGTAATTTTATGGCCTTCTGAGCTGACCTCTAACTCCAGATTATAAGCTTCGTCCGGCAACTCCCAAAGGGAGCCGGGGACTAAAGCCATGACCGCCGAAAGTTTCTTTCTGTTTTCGCTGTCCGCGATGGTCAGACGGCTTATTTCGCCGTTTAAATAGGGAGTAGCCAGACTGGCCCGGCCCTGGACATCAGATTTCTGGGCGCTTATTTCAGCGGTCAGGCTTAAGTGAGACTCGGGCGGCAGAGGGGCGGTACAGGGAACAGAAGACCTTTTTTCCGGCGGAATGAGTTTGGCCAGGCCGCCTAAAGAAAGATCAAGACTGAAGGAGGGGTTTTTTATTAAATCTTCAAACAGCCGGCCGGTCTGGGTTTTTAAATTAATCCGGGCTGCCGCTAAAATCTCCGGGCTATAGGGCTCATTCGGGTCAGCCGGTTTCTGGCGGACAGCCGGGGGTTCGGAGGAATTTAAATTATTTCTTCCCTGAAGCTCCAGCTGCCCGTTCCAGTCGGTTAAAGGTCCGCAGCCCTGCAAAGTCAAAGCCAGTATCCTTGGCAGATCGGGTCTTGGACCGGTTAAACGCCCGTCAATATCCTGAAAGGTCAGGTTTAAATTCAGATTTTCCGGCTGACCGGGAGATTCGGGGCCCAGCTGTCCCTGACCCGAAAGACCTCGGCCGTCCTGGTCCAATATGGTCCCGTCCCAGCCGAAAGACAGACGGGCGTCTTTTAAATGCACCTGACCTTGCAGATTAACCAAAGTCTGTGGTCCGGGATTCTGGGGATTTAGGACCGCCCCCTGGATGTGATTATCGGTCAGGACAAAGGCAATTTCCAGACCTGCCGGCAGGCTGAAAGGCGGATCGTCTTTTTCTTTGGCCGGAAGACTGGGGAGCCTTGAAAAATCGGCTCCGCTTAAATTAAGCCGGGCTTTAACCAGACCGGACAACAGGGGCGCTAAACTGATATTAATTTCTAAATCTCGGGCTGATAAAAATACACCGTCCCGGTCAGCTAATGTAACACCGGAAGCTAAAATTTTTTGAGGCAAAGGCCCCTGGAAAGAGGCGGCCTTCAGAAACAGTTGCGATTTAGCCAGAGCTTTTTGGATTTGACTTAAGATAAATTCTGTGCCCGCGTCGGTGCGCAAAAATAACATGGCCCCTAAAACCAGACCGGCCAGCAGGACCGGCAAAGCCAGTAAGCCTATAATAATTTTGCGGCAGCGACCGGGCTTTTTCATTTTATTTCGGACCTCAAAAACTTTGCCCGAGGCTCAGGTAAAACTGAAGGGGTTTGTCGCGATCTCTGGGGGTCAGGGGGGTAGCCAGGTCGAGACGGAACGGTCCTATGGGCGTATAGTACCTGAAACCCACTCCGCCGCCCCAGAGAAAGTTTTGGCCGATCTGGGAGAGATCGGGTTTGTCATAAACCATGCCGCCGTCCACAAAAACAGTGGCGCCCATAGTCTCCGACCACCGCCACCGGAATTCTCCGCTGACTTCGGCCATTGAGCCGCCGCCGTCGGGTTTGTCTCTTTCATTGCGGGGACCGACTGACTGGTATTCATAGCCTCTCATGGATCCGCCGCCGCCGCCAAAGAAACGCAAAGTGGCCGGATACATGGACCTCTCAGCTCCCCAGATGCCCCCGACTGCTCCCCGGAGGGCCAGAACGAGACGCCCTTCGGAAATGAGCTGAAAATAACGGCTCAAATCCACTCGGGATTTTACAATCTCAAAATCTCGGAAATATTGGCCGAAATAGGGCTGGATACTGACTTTAAAGCGGGTGCCCCGGGAGGGATTCAGCAAATCATCGGTCATGTCCCAATTAAACGTTAAAGGCAAACCGGTGATCATATATCTGGTTTTGGCCTTTAAAAATTCCTCCAGATAACCGGCCTCCAGTTTAACCTGAAAAAGAGCTGACCAGTAACGGGATAGTCTTCTTTCCAGCCCAACGGCCGAAGAGGCGGCGGATAAGGTATAGGCATCGGCGTTTTCGTGGATAACCGCCAGATCAATCAATAAATTCTGGTTGCGGGACAGAAAGTACGGCCGGACATAGCCTGCGCCCAACTGGAGAAGATCAGGCCAGACGGGCATTTCCAGACGCAGGCGGTCGCCCCAGCCGGTTAAGTCGCGGTGTTCCCAGGACATGACCAGACCCGGTCCGAAGTCGGAATCATAGTTAATCGAACCGCTGACGGTTCTTAAAGGGGCATCGGCCACTTCCACCACCACCGCCGAGCGTCCGTCCCGGTCAGCGGGGCCCATGGAAGTTTCCACGGATTTAAACAAACCTGTCTGAAAAAGGCTGTCTACAAATCTGTCCACCAAAGTTTGATTCCAGACCTGGCCGGTTTTCCAGGTGACCAGATTTTCCATATAGCCCGGTTTGACTCCGTCGTCACCTCTGACTTCCAAAGCCCCCATAAGGCAGTAAAGGCCGGGATCCATGGTCACTTCGGTGCTTAAGACTTTTTTGTCCGGTTCCAGATAATGGCGGGCTTTTAAAATTTTGGCTTTGGGATAGCCCCGTTCGGCCCACAGGACGGTATTCTGCTCCAGTATGGCCTGAACATCGGAGGCAACGGCGGGATGACCGGCTTTCCAGCCCGCTTCAGTCAGGTCAGCTGTCGGCCACTGGCCGCCGGGCGGCGGAGTGACGGCCGAGACAGGTTCTTCGGCTGCGGCCGAACGGCCCTGGTCAGCTGAGGGTTCCGGTTGTCCGACCGTCACCAAACCGGTGCCAAGACCGTAGACAGGACCTGGCTCAAACTTTACAACGGCTGTAGTTTCGCTTACGCCGTCTTTTCTTTCCAGCCAGCCGATCGCCTGGCCTTCGTAATAGCCCAGAGACTGTAAGATCTGATGCCCTTTCTCCAGGGAAGTCTTAAGGCGGCGGGATAAAGTCATAGGGTTTAAAATGGGTTTGTCGGCCAGAGTAAATAGATCGGCCGTCTGCCGGAAAAGTTCGGTGACTGAGGTTAAGTCTTTGGGTTCTATCTCGACCAGGACATTATATTTAATAACTTCAGCCGGCGGTTCAGGTCCGGCCGGCGGCTGGGCTTGGTAGGTCGGCAGCTGGGGTTTGTGAATGGGACCTTCCGGATCGCTTCTGATTAGATCGTCGGAGACCGGCGGGGCTGGTTCGGTTCTGGACAAAGAAGGGAACTCTTGACGGACCCGGCCGCAAGCCACCAGGGCCGGGATAGTCAGGAACAGAATTGGCCAGCACCATCGAACCAAAGATATCATGAATTTGCCTGGGAGCAGAAGGTCTGCGATCCGACTAGAAATATAAAGACAAAAGTATAAACTTTTAATCAGATTTTGGCAATAGTTTCTTAAGTTTTCATATTTGGTCAAACACAGACTTGTTTTTCCTGGACCGGAGGGGCTAAATTCTTCAGGTGCTGTTTTGTTCCTGTCAGACAAAAAATGGGTCATTTTGGAGAAATGGGCAATAAAAAACAGGGACAACCGGTTACTCAAAATATTTCAGGTGATTTTAAGACAAAGGATTTATTTTACATGACCTTTTTTGGGCTAATAATTTAATCAGCATCATAGCCATAATAATGTAAGAATTATACAAAATATTCCAATAATTAATTGACGCTATATATTTGCTTAGTTGATAGGCTGGGTGTAAGTCGTACTTAATTTCCAAACAGCGGTTTTTTTAAGAGCTTACTTTAAAAAAAAAGATTGGTTTTTTTGGAACTTATGGTAATATACATTATAAATTTGCCTATCAAGAGGTGACCCATGGCTCAATCTCCAACCTCGGCCGCAGCCAAAGCGGCCAATTCTAAAACCGCAGCCAAAGCTCCGGCCAAGAAGACGACCGTCAAAGCTCCGGCCAAAACGACTGCCAAAACCGAGACCAAAGCCCCGGCCAAGAAGATGACCGTCAAAGCTCCGGCCAAAACGACTGCCAAAACCGAGACCAAAGCCCCGGCCAAAGCGGTTAAGGCGGCCGCTAAAGCCCCGGCCAAAGCCCAAGCCAAAGTTCAGGCTAAAGCGGCTAAGGCTAAAGTGGCCAAGGCCCCGGCTAAAGCGGTTAAAACCCCGGCTAAAATGGCCAAGGCTCAGGCCAAAATGGCCGCTAAGGCCCCGGCTAAGACCAAAACTGCTGCCAAAACTCAGGAAAAGGTTCCGGCTAAAAAGGCGGCCAAAGCCACCAAGATGGTCTGTCAGGACGGCGCTTGCGAGTTTGTTCCGGTGTCTTCGTAGCCTGTTTTTTCGGGGAAAGCCAGTTTTTCAGAAGTTTAGGTTTTGGCATTTCGGCTGCTCGGATCAACACCGGACCGGGCGGCCTTTAATTTTGTCATATTCTGAAAAGTCCGGTCCAGTCTGCTGAAGTTCAGGCTGCTGGGGGCCGGAATTGGGGTCTTGGGTAAAGTTTTGGTATAATACTGGACATTTAGCGCCAAATTTGTTTAGAGGTCGTCTAGCCAGCTTCAGGATTTAAAGATATAATGTATTAAAAGCGTTTCATGGCCGTTTTTAGTTTTTTCAAGGAAGCCAGGTACCATGTCAATTACTAAGGAGCGAATCTCCGCTAAAATTGCCGAGGCCTTGTCTGTTCAGACCGATGATGCCCGTTCCTATCTGGAATCCCTTCTGGACATCATAAAAAGCTCTCTGGCACAGGATCAAGACGTCATGATCTCCGGCTTTGGCAAGTTTTCAGTCCGCCGGAAGAACCCCCGTCCCGGCCGGAATCCCAAAACCGGCGAGGCTCTGGAACTGCGCGGACGTCGGGTTGTGACCTTTAAGCTCTCCGGCATTTTGAGAAAAAAACTGACTGAAGAGGGTAAGTCGACCGGCGGGGCCGGTTAAATTTTTGGCCAATGATATCTTCCTGAACAAAGATATCTTCCTGAACAAAAAAAGCGAACCGGCTTTGAGTGACTTTTTTTCCATCGGCTGACAGGCCGGACTCTTTCCAGCTAAAGACTAAAAACCCCGGATAATAAAGACTAAGACCCCAGCCCTTTGCTTTATAATCTCTCCATTGATTAATTTCAGCCGGAGGAACTATGATCAGGTAAATTTGGCCTCTGGTTTTTTTAATTTTTAAGGCCAGCAAAACCCTGACACTGGCAGTTTAGTCAGTTTCGAGATACCGAATGTCTGATTGTTTTAGGTTCATAGGAGGCGCCCGGATAGCCGCCTGCCTTGGGGTAATGCTGGTGTTTTTTGGAATTTTTAAGGAAAAACGGACGCCTCACTGTATTTTAATTTTTTCGGAAGACCGCAGAACCGGCGGTTCCGGAACGACGGCTAAGGTTGCGATGCCTCGTTTTATTTATGGAGCTTTTGTCTGCGTCTTCAGACTTTGAAGGGACTCTTTTCAGCTTGACTCCTGTCAGGCAAATCTTGCTTGCCTGCAGAGAATGCTTATGGTCTCACCGCATCGGCCGGGGCTTCATGAGATCTTCGGTCGTAAAATCAAGTCTGACATCTTTTTGGTCGTACACAGCCAAAGAAAGTCCGGTGATCTATATTTGACCCAGCCCCTGATCGGTCCGGCGCAGTCATTTTTAACTATCTGCTTTAAGGCTTCTCTTGAAGCTTTGGCCGGCTTTTTTTTCAGGTCGGATTCAGTCTGGCCCTCTTCTTTTTTCCGGTATTTGCTCTCAATTATCAGACATCTCTATACGGGACGTTCGGCGATGATGTCCGAGCGTCCCATGGCCCCGGCCAGTTCAGCCAGCACTTTAAGCCCGCCTGAAACCAGGCAGCCTTGAAGGATGACGTGATAAAACGACTCATCAGGAGTATGCTGGCGGAAAGTAACAGCGGACAGCACATTAGCGAACCGCTCGGCCGCAGCTACGGAATCCCGGCTGTCCGCAGCGTCCAAAAAAACTGAAGTCCGGCCGGCAAGCGCCTAGTACTTCGATTCGCCTAAAGTTGTCTTCAATAAATTACTACAGCCATCCGCCACTTCGATGTTCGGAAACTTGAAAGTGCAGCTGGTATATTTTACAGGCTCACCGTCAGGAGTTTGGGATTTCAACTGGGTGAAGATTATTGTATCAATGGTCAGATAGCCGAATGGAAAAGAACCGTAAAGGTTCCGGATGATGGAGATCGACTTTTCTGAGATTTGAGGAAAGATAAACGGCCGCCTGGGGACCCAGAAAATCCTGGGGTCTGGTCCGGATATCATCATCGTCAGGTATGATTGGCGGCCGCTCTGAATCCAATTAGTCGGAGAAACTTTTCTCGGCAAAAAGGTTCACTAGCGCGTCCGGATTCAGAACCCTCTCCGGCCCCAGCCAATTATAGCCGTCGTACCAGGCCAGTATTAGATTTATTTTGATCGTCTTGCCTCTTGTCTGACGAAAAATATTCCATGTCTATTAAATTCTGAAGCAGGTCCTCCATCCTGTTGCCAAAATAACGGTCGAATTCTGAAACAGTAAAGCCGCAAACCCCGCCGTATTCCGGTGAAAGGGAGATGTCCTTAAAATTGTTGGGGCCGGAATTCAGGGCGGTCATGACGAATCCGGTTATGCCGGTCACAAAGACGAAACGAAAGTATTCTTAGGATACCTTAAGGGCCGTATAAAGCCCATGGAGGACTTCGCTGTTGGCCTGAGCCAAGTCCAGGCGGTCAATATGCCTGGCACCGGGGCGTCATACTCGTCAATCAGGACTGCCGCTCCTGCGCCGTGCTTCCTGGAGAGCTTTTTCAGAAGTTTCACTAAAATGCTGTCGTATTAAGTTTTGGTGATAGTCACTTCCATGGATTCAGCCGCTTCCAGGATATCCCCAATGATGTAGTTTTTTAGTTGTTCTGGCTGTCGGCCACGGCGTAGTTAACGGACAGACGAATGACCGGATGGGGCCGGAAATAATAACCGGTCTCCCGGCCTATCCAGAGATTTTCAAAAAGATGCCGGTGACCTAGAAATAACTCACTGACAGTGTCCAGCAACAGGGTTTTCCCGAAGCGTCTGGGTCTGGAAGGAATAAACAGCAGACATCCAATTCCGTTGACATTTTGTAGATGTAGGGTGTCCTGTCGACATAAATTCGATCTTCAGAAATTATGGTTCTCCTGTAATTTTTGGCGAGTTCCGGGAAGTCTTTTCTGTTTTTTTACATTCACTGTTGTTTTTTTCATGTCACCTCCGATTCAGGGCTCTCAACGGCTGCATTTTTAAGCCCTGTCTTTTGAGCAGCCACGGGCAGGCAAATGGGAAATAGGGTTTACAATCAGAGCACGGAACAGGGCTTTAAAAACTCCTTTCCAAGGGTTATCCTGTCCATGGCCGCAGGGTTGCAAAATCCGCTCCAAAGAAACAACCGGACTCTGAGAGCTAAAAGTCTGGCCGACAGCCATGTGATGGATAAAAGGCCCATTAGTAATTTCCAGAGTCGACCGCCAGCATCGCCAAATCCCGGCCATGATTCCAAAATGGAGCGGTCAATGTTCGGCCAACCGAACTTTTTGGTTCAATTCGCCCTGATATGATTCCCCATAGCGCTGTTGACCGAACCGGTCAAGCCTGCTTAGCAGTCTGAGCAGTCTAGTCTTCGTTCTCCCCGTCCGTCTGGATTTATTTGTGGCCTGATTGACCAAGTCCGCCCAAACATAAGCCGCCGGCCAACTTTAGCCAGAGAGACAACTATACCAGATTTCGATTTGTTTTTGGGCGGATTTAGGTTAGCGCTTTTTTTACTCGGCAAGAAGAAAAAATGCGCGGGGCAAGAGTTCATCTGACCTGGGGCAGGAGCTCTTGTATTTATGATCGTTACCCTGCTCCCGGTGTCTCGCTCGGTCGGTTTATGTCAATTTTTAGGATGACAGCGGCCGCACGTGCCCAGTGGACTTCTCATGATGGCCTGACTCAAGTAAACGACGTGTAAGTAAAGGGGGGCTCAGTTTTTTCGTTCAGCTGCGGCCTGGGTTTTGGGCCCTTTGGTTCAAGGCCGGCTTGAATTTCCGGTCCTTTTTGTGGACCTGCGGCTTTAAGAACAGCTGGCAAAACAGCTGGAAAGGGCATTATTTCGTCGGCAGGTCAGGCTTGTGCTGTCAATCTAAAATTTGAAGATACTGAGCAATATTAGTCAGAAAATATGATTAAAATATCAACTAAAAATGTAATTATAGCTTTAGTAGTCATTTATTTTATATAATAGCCTATTAAGTTGATTTTCAGGAAAATTAAAATACTATTAGTTCTTAAATTATCTTAGAAAAATTATTAAAATAATAATATTAGTCCTTAAGACGAGTTTTTTAGCCTATTTAATTCATTTTCAAATACTAATATGTAAAATTTTCAAATAATAATATGTAAAATATTTTATATAATAATAATATATTTATTTATAAATAATAAATATAATTTATAGTGCTATTAATATATAATAATTTTAATATAGAGTTAATATATAAATTATATATTAACTACTAAATATATACTATATTAATTTTATCTATTTAGAGTTTTATCTTATAAATACAGCTTTGCTGATGCTTATTGATTTAAGTACATTTAAAAGTCTATTGGCTTTTTAGCCCAGGATAGGTCAGAAGTTACTTTACTAATTAAGTTAAATGAGGTAAAATAAAAAATTAAAATGTTTTAAGGCCAGCCAAATTTTCTGAAAATTTCTGCTGATAACAGGTCAATCGTTTTTTTTCTGTTGGGTATGTTGTTAAAAAAATCATATCAATGGGCTGTGTTTTTTTTGTATATAGCTATATTTGATAATAAATTTATTTTGTTTACTTTATTTGTTATGTTGATTGGTAAAATAATTTTATTAAGATCTTATTTGCTAGTATAAGATTGCTATTTGAATTCAATATTGGTATATTTCGTTTTCAATATCATGGAATAATTTTAACTATTTATCATGTATGCAAATAGAAGTTGTAGTATTTTAGCGGAAAAAAGGCTATGATAGTAATAGTAGACGATAATATCTCTAACCTGCGTTTGGCCAAAAATGCCCTGGAAGGTTTTTACGATGTTTTTACCCTGCCTTCCGGTGAAAAGCTGATGAATTTTCTGGAGCGCCACGAACCCAAGCTGATCCTTTTGGATATTGAAATGCCCGGGATAAATGGTTATCAGGTCATTTCCATGCTGAAGCGGAACCCGGCCACCCGGCACATTCCGGTCATTTTTTTGACCAGCAAAACGGATGAGAAAAGCGAACTGGACGGTTTGAATCTGGGGGCTGTGGACTATATTTATAAACCCTTCATGCCTCAGCTCTTACGGAAACGCATTGAGCTACACCTGGCGGTTGATGATCAAAAGCAGGTCTTGGAGGCCCAGGCTTTGCAGCTGGAAAATCAGCGGCTGGAACTTCAGCGGTTTAAGGACAGTCTCCACAAAATGGTTCTGGAGAAAACGGCCAAGGTCTACGATGTCCAGAAAACCATCCTGAAAATTGTAGCTACTTTAGTGGAGAGCCGCCACACCGATATAGAGGTAGTCCCGGCTCTGGGGCAGGAGAGGCTGGATATCCTGATTAACTCAATGAAAGAGTTAAACATCTACCGGGACCAGATTGAGCAGTGGGATTTTGATCTCATGCTTTTATCTTCCCAGCTCCACGATTTGGGCAAGATAACCATTGCCGACGATATTATTAAGAAAAACGACAAGCTCACGGTCCACGAATACGAGACAATCAAGACCCACACCAGTCAGGGGGTCAATTTGATAGACCGGGTGGCCAAGACTGAAGAGGAAAACGATTTTCTGAAGTTTGCCAAGATTTTTGCCGGGACTCATCATGAAAAGTGGGATGGCTCCGGCTATCCCAAGGGTCTGTCCGGCGAGCAGATTCCCTTGCCCGGACGTCTGATGGCTATTGTTGATGTCTATGACGCCCTTATTTCCAAGCGGGCCTATAAACGGCAGCTGACCCATGAGGAAGCGGTCAAGGTCATAGTTGACGGTCGTGGCACCCATTTTGATCCTTTCTTAGTCGATGTCTTTGTCCATGCTTCCGACAAATTTCGGAATCTGGTCTGAGGCTTAAAGGTAAACTGTTTTTAACCGACGGCCCAGTTTCTGACCGGGCGAAACCTTTGACCGGACAGGTCAGGCGGACAAAGTTTATAAGGCCGGAACCAAGGTTCCGGTCAGTATATTATTGGCCCAAGACAAAACACTGATTCGGATGGTGACGGATACGAAGACTTCGTTTCGGTTTCAATCTGAAATGGAGGGCCATTGGCTACGGTTTAAACCGTGGGTTTTTCGGCGGAATTTTAATGAACCTGTCCAGAAAGTTTACTGTCTCCAATTATTTCCTGGCCGCCGCAGCCATAGCGATGGGCAGTATTTTTTTCTTGGCCTTAGTGCAGCTGTCGGCCTATCCTCTGAACTTCTGGCTGAAATATGTGGCTTTGCCAGTCGGTCTGGTTCTGGTAACCATTTTTCTGGTTAGTTTCCCCACCTTAAATTACATCGGCCGCCGGGGAATTAAAAAACTCAATCCCAGGTATTTTAATATTGGCATCTTAATGGCGGCTTTGAGCCTGTGGATCTACTCCCAGTTACTGGGTCCCTGGTACTATCTCCATGGCCGTTATGACAGCTTAATCCTTTTGTTTGTCTGCGTTTTCGCCGTAATCCTATCTTATTTTATACTGGATTTTTTAGTCAGCAGCGATAAGCTCCTGGCCTTTTTGTACTCAGGTACGACTTTTGTAATTTTGACTGTCGGTACCGCCATCCATGGCGGTACGCGTTATTATCTTCTGGCCTATCTGGTCATCTGCGGCTTTGCCTCTTTATATAATGATTTTTCCCGTCTGGTCATCTTAATAATTTTTTTCCAGCTGGTTATCCTGGGTTTGACAGTCTTCGGCGTCTCGCCAATCGGACCAGGCTATTCGGTTGCCGAGGTCGGCATAAACTGGGTTATGGCTTTTTATTCTTCTGTATTTTTTGCCATCCTCAGTTACGTTCTGACAGAAAAAAGGAAACATTCCTTCCGGGTTTCGGAGACTTTCGGCCAGATCCTGACGGCTACACCCAAGCTGGTCGTCCTGGTGGATAAGGAAAACCGGGTGGAATTCATAAGCCATCAACTGGCTAAAATGTCCAGGACCAGCGAAATGGGCATGCTGATCGGGCGGCCTTTAATTGATATATTTCCGGATTTAAATATAAAGCTCATTATAAGCGATATAGTTGTCCGCCGGGGTTTTTACGAGGAAACTAAGGAAATCAAAATTGGCGGCGAGATCCGGCACTATAAAATCATCTCCGATACTTTTTTCGGGGAAAAAGGCGGTCGGTTTATAGATATAACCGACATTACCCCCATTATGGCCGCCAAAATGGCCGCCGAGCAGGCCAATCAGGCTAAAAGCAGCTTTCTGGCCCGTATGTCCCACGAAATCCGGACGCCCATGAACGCCATTACCGGTATGTCGGAGCTTATTCTGCGGGAAGAGGTATCTCCCTCTATCCGGGAATACGCCCAGGAAATGCGCCAGGCTTCTGGCAATCTTCTGTCCATTATTAACGATGTGCTGGATTTTTCTAAAATAGAGTCCGGCCGGATGGACATCGCGGCCTCGGAATACGGTTTTGATTCTTTATTAAACGATGTCATTACTATAATACGTATGCGCCTTTTAGAGAAATCCATATTATTTGTCATAAATATTGACAGTCAGCTGCCCAAAACCCTGGTCGGCGACGAAGTCCGTGTCCGGCAGATTCTGGTAAATCTTCTGTCCAATGCCGTCAAATACACCGACAGCGGCCATATAGTTTTTAATGTTAACGGCGACAGGCTGGGAAACGACCAGATTATGCTGATCATTGAGGTGGCCGACACCGGTATTGGCATTAAAGAAGAAAATACCCGGAAACTTTTCAACGACTTCACCCAGATAGACTCCCAGTTTAACCGCAACGTTGAGGGGACCGGACTGGGCCTGGCCATTACCAGAAACCTGTGCATTGCCATGGGCGGGGATGTCAAGGTTGTAAGCAGTTTCGGGCACGGTTCGACTTTTACTGCCACTCTGGTCCAGAAAGTCAAAGATCATATTCCTCTGGCTGCGGTCGTGGAGCCGGAAGCAAAAAATGTCCTTTTATACGAAAATCGTCATGTCTATGCCGCCTCATTGGATTTTTCCCTAAAAAGCCTTGGGGTGCCCCATATTTTAGTCTCCGATCAGGAGGCTTTTCTGGCCGCAATCAGACGGGAGAAGTTTGATTTCATTTTCATTTCCTCTTATCTGTTTGAAAGCGCCGCTCAGCTCCTAAAAAAACAGGACACCAACTCCGGGGCCAAGCTGATAATTTTAGGTGGCTTGGGTGAGGCTCTGACCAACGGCGATGTCCAGTCAGTGGCGATGCCAATTGGGGCCTTATCGTTTGCCAATATTTTAAACAACATCCTTGACATTGCCTACCAGGGTCAGTCGTCCTACGCCTTTAAGCTGAGGTTTATTGCCCCGTCGGCTCAGGTTTTAATTGTCGATGACACCAGAACTAATCTTAAGGTATCCTCCAGGCTTCTGTCGACCTACAGTATTAAAGTTGATACCTGCGAAAGGGGAGGGGACGCTATCCGTCTGGTGACTGAAAAGCACTACGACCTTATTCTGATGGATCATATGATGCCCGTGATGGACGGAGTTATCACCACCAACGCTATTCGTTCCCTGGGCGGGGATTATTTTAAAAATCTGCCCATCGTGGCTCTGACGGCCAACGCCATTTTTGGGATGAGGGAGTTTTTCTTAAATAACGGTTTTAACGATTATCTGTCCAAGCCAATAGAGACGCGCAAATTGGAAGAGATTATTGAAAAATGGCTGCCGGCCGATAAAATTGAATATGTTGAAAGCGGCTCAATTGACCCAGATCCCTCTTTAAGACCTAAGAATAATACACCGGATAATACTCCGGCCAGAGTCAGCTACCCTACCCAGGCAGTCGGTCTTTTTATTAACGGAGTGGATGTCAAAAAAGGAATTGCCATGTCCGGAGGCAATCTGGATTTATACCAGAAGGTGCTGGAAGTCTACTGCTCTGATGTCAATGACCGTCTGAGGGCTGTACGCCGGGAGGCTTACAAAGAGGATCTGGGCGATTTTACTATTAACGCCCATGCCTTAAAAAGCGCTTCGGCCAGCATCGGGGCTAAAGATTTGGCTGAAACCCTGGCCAGATTGGAGGCTTTCGGTAAAACCAACGACCGGCTGGGCATAGAGGAACTTTTAGATCCCTGCTTAGAGGAGCTGGCCCAGACGTCCATTGATATTGCCCAGGTTTTAAAGTCCCTGAAAGAAGAGAAGCGGCCTAAAACCTCTCTGTCCGATGAAGAGGTATTAGACCTCCTCGAACAGATCAAAGAGGCTTTAAGGCACGAGAAAGTGACGGAAGCCGATGAGCTCATATCGGGCCTGAAAGCCAATGCCTTTAGCGACGCTAAGATCAGCGGCTATTTAACCAACATCTCTAATCTGATTTTGGTTTTTGAGCTGGATCAGGCTCTGCACCTGGTGGATAAAATTGTGGAAAGCACAAGGAAGTAGTCATTGTCTGACAGTTAATTTTTGTTTTTTAAGTTCAGGTCATTTTTTTTAAGGTTCGATTCACAGATCTCCCTGGGCTTACTTGAGCCTGTCTTTTAATGGGTAATTGTTTGAAAAAGACCGCAGACTAAGGTTTCAAATTATTTTTTCAGGGCTCTTAACAGGTTTTTAGACTAATGAACTCTCTCCATTCCAAAAAGCATATTTTTATCATCAGCCAGGATCTGCTCAAGGCCGGGGTAGATATTGACAAATTTATCAGCAATACCGAAGGAGTATTTTTAAAAATCGGACTGCCGGATCCTTATTTCCATATTTCGCGCTTTCCACGGGATGCCTTAGCCACCATCAGGCGTTTTAAGGACGAATGTCCTGAAACAATAATCAGAATATACGCAGTTGGCGGAGACTCTATTCTGTTTGATTGCCTCAATGCTATTATTGATCTGAAAGATACTGAGCTGGCCTCGGTGCCCTTAGGTCAGTACGCCGGTTTCATCCGGGCTTTCGGAGACGGTAAAAATCAGCTCTTCAGAGACATTGAGCTTCAGGCTACCTCCCAGGTTATTATGACTGACGCCATTTTATGCGGCTCGGTCTATGCATTGAATTTTTGTACCATAGGTTTGGAATCATACGTCACCTACCGGGTAAATAAATTCGCCGAACGCTTTAAAAATATAAACTGTTTTCTGCCCCCAATGCTGGGCCGGGCTTTTAACCGCTTCCAAATTTGTCTGGCTCAACTGACTGCCATAGCCAACAGCACTTTATTAAATCAGAGGTATGAAGTTCTGGTGGACGGGGAGAGTCATTCCGGCAGCTACAGCTGCATTAACATAGCCAATGGCCCGTGCTCCTCTGACAGTAAATGCTCGGCGGTCTGCGCCACCCCAGATGACGGTCTGTTGGATGTCCTGCTAGTGAAAAGCTGCTCACCTGCCAAATTTTACGGTATGTACGGAAATTACAATCGTGGCCGATACCATAAGTACCCCAAGTATATCAAGTACCTTAAAGCCCGGGAAGTCAGTATCAGTTCAGAAGATCCGCTGGTTATGCAGTTCGATGGGGAAGTGTTTGTGGATAAAGAGATTAAGCTCAAAATTGCCCCGGCGGCGGTCAATTTTGTTGCCGCCAGTAATTTGCCTTACCACCGAAGAGCTTCTTTGGGACGGTTTGGGTCTCTGGGCAGAATTAACTTATGATTAAAATAACGGCGGCTTTTGGCCGCCGTAAAAGTTCTGGCGTTGGCCGGTTATCTCAACTGATAAAGTTGGTGACTTTGCGCTCTTCCTGAGGCGGAAGAGGTACGCCTGAAGATTGGCCGCCCTTGAGGCACTTTAACAAATAAGCCATATTTCTGGCCAGAACCCGCATGACATAAAGACCTTCCTCGTCTTTTCGGACGTCTTCGGGAGTAAACCCGTGGACATTGTTCCAGTAACACGAAGAGACAACGGGCATTTGGGAAATGGTGAAGTATTTATTAAGCTGTTCAAAGGCGGCGGTCGTGCCGGCTCTTCGGGCGGAGACAATGGCGGCACCGGGCTTTAAATAAAAAGTCCGACTGCCGGTGGCGTTGCTGCCGGAATAGAAAACCCTGTCTAAAAATGAGGTCAGGGAACCGCTGGCGGCGGCGTAATGAACCGGTGAGCCGAAGATAAAACCGGCGGCTGATTTGGCTAATTCCACAAATTCGTTGACAGGATCGTTTTCGATGACGCAGCGGCCTTTCTTGACACAGCTCTGGCAACCCAGGCAGCCGGAAATTGGTTTTTTGCCGAGCCAGAAGAGCTGACTTGCAACTCCTTCCTGGGTCAAGGTGGCTGCTATTTCTTCTAAAGCAGTAAAAGTGCAGCCTTTTTCGTGGGGGCTGCCGTTTACAAGCAGAACTTTCATCGGGACCTTCTTTTGCTTTCTGGCCAAAGCTCCAAAGGCTTTAGCTATCGTTAGTCGGCTTTATATATTATAAGATACAAAGCCCGCCGGGATTTCAAAATCTGATATTCAAATTTTCATAACCTGTTCATCGGCCAGTCAGTAATTTTTGGCCTTTTAGCCACTCATTTTTGTGTAACATTAAATTACATATAAAAGGAGCATCATGTGTTTGTAAAAACAAAATTTGTATTTCAGCGATAAATTAGACAAATTGGCAGAAGGACTCAAGAATTTTGTTTTTAGTTGTTTTCGGATGTTTTTTCGGTCTCCCAGTCTACAGTGTGACAGGCAGATTTTACGGCTGTCTGTCTAATTTTTAATACTTAATGAAATTGTATGCATTTTGTTATGCTTTTCAAAGGAGCATAATCCAGAAAAAATTCGCCATGGACAGAAGAAAAGCAGCTAATGATTTGTGACATCCAATCCTTCAGGTCACGTTCCAAAAAAAAATGCAAAAATTATAAATAGTTTTATTATTATTATCGTTTGGCGGCTCCCTGGCAAGAACCGGGAACCGGCTCCCCGGAGACCTTAAATTTAGTAATAAACGTAGTAGTTTCGCGTTCTCCTCCGCTTTCATTGTAATAATTTACCACCTCGTATTCATAAGTAATGGGCGCATCAATTTTTAGGGACTGAATAAGATACCATTCATCTTGATTCTTCATGCCGGCGGATAAATAAGAAATTTTCTGGCCCTTTTTCACTGAAATACTATCCGGGCTGTCCCCTGACTCTGAAGGTTCATAGCCACAAAAAATACCGCTTGAATTTCCGGAGGATAACGTTTTCGGTCCGTCCTGCTGAGACCAGGCTGGACTTACAGTCAAACTTACAGCGGCCAAAGCCAAAAGGAACCAAAGGCATTTTTTCATGATTTAATACACCTCAAATTTTGGTATTGAGCCACCAAAATGATGGCTGAATGATATCTGTATTGTCAATGGCTGTTGGCCGAACATATCGCGTGACAAGTATCAGGCAGGCTAACCACAGGCTCTGTAGTATAAAGACAAAAGAAATGTCCGGCCTCTAATGCGACAGCATTATTAGGGGATTTTGCCGTTTTTGCATGAACCGGGGACAGGATCGCCTGTCACTTCAAATTTGCGAATGCCCACAAATGTAGTACGTTCTCCACCACTTTCATCGTAATCATTTACGACTATAAAATCAAATTTAAGGGGCACATCCGGTTTTAAAGTCTCAAGTTGAGTCCATAGTTTTTCTGAGCTAAAACTTGTCCATAAACGAAAAATAAATCTCCCTCTTTTTACCAATATTTCACCGGGACCGTCTCCTGATTGTGAAGGTTCAAAGCCACAAAAGAAGCCTTCTTCACTGCCATAAAACAGAAGTTTCGGCTTTTCTGGCTGACCATAGGCCGTAGAGGCGACCGGACATACGACGGCCAAAATTAATAAGAAGAACCACAAGTTTTTTGGCATAAATCTATCATTTGCCGAAAAGGCCGAGTTTAAAATGTCATATAAGAGGTCGTCCCGGAAAAGATTCGACTACTTCGGCCGCTCTTTTCACTTTTTGGGTGGTTTTTGGAGCTGGCGGCAAGGTAATTAAATCTCTAAAAGGAGCCCATTTATCTTATAATTATATTAACGTATTTAGTTATTTTTTAGTTTATTGCTATACTGATATTTTTAAATATATAATATCAATAATATTTATAATTATAAATTTTTTTACTAATAGGTATTTATTTATATTAATTATTTAAATTAATTTAGAAAAATTCTCCCCTATATTTTCATGCTTGTTTAGGGATTGAGCTAGGGATAGAGTTATCTGAGGTCTTTCCATTTTTGATAATTATCTTGCAGAATTGAAGTAATATTGGAGCGTCTTCTACAGCTGTTTTCCACATTTGCTCTTTACTCATTTGGTCGTAAGCGTTAGTAAAACTGTTCCTTAATTCCTCTGATCATGACCCAGAAAATTCCGTTCACTCACGGTCATCCTTATAATGAGTTAGAAAGAGAAACAGCGAATTCACTCATCTGTTTATCATATAATGAATAGGCTTGTCAATATTTTTTTCAAACAAAAAATAGCCACTAAAGGCCATAGTTAAGATAAATGAACTGCTATAATAGTCATTGGTTAAAAAATTGACCGAAACGGTACTAAAATAATTTTTTGAGATTTTTTAAAAAAATGGTGTGGTCACAACTTATACGGGAATTAAATATAATGGCCTGTAAGAAAATAACTTTACACAGTTTTAAAATTGTGCTATCATGAATTCATGATAGATCTTAAAGCAGCATTCGAGGCCTTAGGACCTCATATTAACGAAAAAACACGCCGGCTTTTCGCTGCTTCTCTGGCGTTGAGCAATGAATATGGTCTGCGCAGCAAAATTTCGAAAGAGACAGGGGTTTCTTTTCAAGCTATCCGTAAAGGACTTGTTGAACTCAAAGAAGGAACTTTATCCGGCAACAATTCTCTAAAAATCAGAAAACCCGGCGGCGGACGTAAAAAGCTTTCGGCAGTCAGTCCTGAACTGTTAGAAGCGCTGAAGCGGCTTGTCGGGTCAACGACCGGAGGTGACCCTGAATCTCTGCTGCTGTGGACTTGCAAAAGTCTAAGAAATCTGGCTGATGAGCTTACAAATTTGGGATTCAGGGTTAGTCACTCAACAGTGGCATCAATGCTGGATCGGTTAGGTTACAGCCTGCAAGCCAATAAAAAAGTTCTTGAAGGAGCCGATCATCCGGACAGGAACGCTCAGTTTGAGTTTATAAACAATAGGGCAAAAGCTTTTCAGCGGCTTGGTCAGCCAGTAATATCTATAGACTGCAAGAAGCATGAATTAATTGGTAATTATAAAAATAATGGGTGTGAATATCAACCTAAAGGCAACCCAATCAAAGTAAAAGACCATGATTTTATAGATAAAGATCTTGGTAAAATAATTCCATTTGGAATTTATGACATAGCTCAAAATAATGGATATGTGAATACAGGTGTTGACCATGATATATCAACTTTTGCAGTACAATCAATAAGAAATTGGTGGATAAGTATGGGGTTAAAAACTTATCCAAACGCTGCACGTCTGTTTATTTCTGCTGATTGTGGAGGCAGTAATGGGTATAGGAGAAAATTATGGAAGGCGGAGCTGTCAAAATTTGCAAAAGAGTCTAATTTATGTATTAGTGTTTGTCATTTTCCCGCAGGCACAAGTAAATGGACTAAAATTGAACACTGTTTTTTTTCACATATAACGATGAATTGGCGTGGCAGACCTCTGGTTAGTCACGAAGTTGTTGTCAATTTGATTGGTTCGACGAAAACAAATTCCGGCCTGGCTGTTAAGTGTGATCTTGATCTTAATGAGTACCCAATAGGAATAAAGGTTTCCGATGAAGAAATTGAAAAAATTAAGGTAAAGCGTGCAAAATTTCACGGTGAATGGAACTATACATTCCTCCCCTAACTGTGTAAAGTTATTTTTTTACAAGTCCCAAGTATTTTGACCCATCACTTAAAGCTGGAATCTTTGGAGCCGATTCTGGACGTGTTTTGAAATGGGCGTGACCGCAGCTGAATTGTCTTCTGTTTGACCAGAAATTTGAACTGGAACACCAGTAAACGCCGCAACGGCAGCTTGACTCCCTTGACTCAACTCAAGTCAGGGTCTCGCCCAAAGGATACGCCGTCAAGCTGACCGTCCGATGAGACTGGACATGGAACCGAAGTTTCGGGGAGGTTTGTGAAGGTGGTTTGTATATTTCAAATTGTAAATTTTTTGTGAAATAATTGTGAACACGTACGTTGATTGGCACGGGGATAGCAACCGCCTATACTCGTAATTGTTCGCAGAGTTTCACATAGATGTGTGAGCTACCTTGCGAAAGTTCAAAAATTGACTTGACAAACTCGAATGAATATTTATACTGTATGTATATATCTTGGTGCGAACCCGCCGCGTTATGCGTTCAATATGGCTTGGCAGTGCGGACTGACCCACTAAGCGTAAGGCAAGGCGTTTAATACCAAGCTCGACTCCCCCGCAGAAAAACGGTGAGTGTCTCCTTTAGGAGCCGTAAAGTAATAAAGTTATTACCCCGGCGGATAATTATGAGAATCTGTTTTCTTCGGGTTCACCTTGACTTTCGCGTATTTAATTTTATCTATGGTCAAAATTATCCGCCGGAGTAATAACAACTTTATTTAATTACACCTCCTTAGAGAAAAAGCACCCAAACGGCATCCAAAACTATACATTGTGAACTGGCATGAGAATGATTACCAATATGAAACTCTGGCATCTGCTGCTTGATAGGCATATAACCAAGACGGAACTGATGGAACGCTCGAGAGTTAGCACGACCTCCATCGCTAAAATGGCGCGTGGTTAGAGTATGCAGACTGATGTACTGTTAAAAATATGTATGCGTTTAACGTAGAGATTAACGAGATAATGGAAACAGAGAACGTATAAACCGCAGTGTCTAATGAAGACAATGTACCACAATAAATGATAACTGTATGCCAGTGCGTGATGATGCCAAAACGCGCTTCGAACTGATAGACCAAACATTGCCGCAGTGTGGTTGGATTTGCGACAGCGTTAATGTTGTGGAGAACACCGTTTACGGCCTGAAAACCGTAAACCCAAATTGCGTCGTCATCATTGACACACGCACTCATACGGTGCTAATCGCACTGATAGAGGATAGGCAAAGTGAAATTATGGCGGCACTCGCGGTGAGCAAAAGCGTTGAGGATGTGCGGTGATGAACACAAAGATTCGGAAATTGCTCCACGATGGCGAGGGGCTGACAATAGAATTCAAACGCTGTCACGACAAACTGTCGCATACAGTTTATGAGACTGTATGCTCGTTTTCAAACCGCTACGGTGGTGATATGCTGCTTGGCGTTGAGGATGACGGCACTATCACTGGAATTGCGCGGACGGCGGCGAAGCAGCTAAAAAAAGACTTTGCGAACGCTCTGAATAACCCGCAAATGTTCAATCCTACGCTTTTTGTCGAGCTTGACGAAGTTGAGGTAGACGGAAAAATCGTGTTGTATTGCCACATTCCCCTGACTTCACAGATTGCTATGTATAACAGCAAAATTTTTGACCGTAACGCTGACGGTGACTTTGATGTCACCCACAGCCCGGATTTAGTGTGGCAGATTGGCGCACGCAAGAAAGGCTTATCTACAGAGGACAAAATCTATCCGTTCATAACCGAGAATGATTTGCTTTTAAGAGATCTAATGCCGAAGGTTCGGATAATGGCTACCACGAGAATTAACGACCACCCGTGGAGAAGTCTCCCCGATATGGATATTCTGAAAAGCGCGGGATTGTATCAGGTTGATCATGAATCCGGTAAGTCAGGCTATTCGTTAGCATCGGTACTGCTGTTCGGGCGTGAAGAGGTGATACGGTCCATATTGCCCGGGTATGTCACTGACTGCATTTTGCGTCGCGATGATTTAGATCGATACGATGACCGTCTGCGCGTGTCGTGCAATCTTATTGAGGCGTTCGACAAGATCATGGAATTCATTGCCAAACACACGCTTGACAGGTTTTACATTGAGGGTGTGCAGTCTGTAAGTCCACGAACCAAGATCGCTCGTGAGCTTGTGAGCAATATCCTCGCACACCGCGAATTTACAAGTACGGTTCCGGCGAAAGTAGTTATTGAGCGTGACCGTATTGTCACTGAAAACTGGTGCTTACCGAAGCTGCCCGGCAAACTCGACCCTGAAACGTTCACGCCACAACCGAAAAATCCACTTATAGCTAACTTCTTTGTGAATATCGGTTTCGCTGACTCGCTCGGTTCAGGTGTTCGCAATCTGTATAAATACACGAAAATCTATACCAACGGTGGCGAACCTGTGCTAATCGAGGGTGATGTATTTAAGACTATCGTACCGTTATCGCTCATTGGTGTGAGCGATAACACTCAAACGAGCGATAAACTTACTCGCGACAAACTGCTCAAATACCTGCAGGAGAACGGTGAAGTAACAGCGGCAGAGGCGGCGGTAATCATTGACCGCGCACCCTCTACGGCACGAAGATTACTTGCGGAGCTTGTAGCAGACGGAGTTGCTGTTGCTACAGGGGCAAACAGAAACAGAAAATACAAGGCAAAACGATGACATAAAAACTATACGGCACTAATGGAGGTAATATTTGAGAATAGAAAAGCTGCGCAATTCAATTTTTGCAGCCTTAAAGATGTTCGGATTATACTCAACGAAAATAAAACGTTCGTTGTTCGTAGGTGCAAAATATAGCGGAATAACTTCTGCGGTGGACGCGCTACGCAAATTATTAATCAAGAGCGATGATAACAACTTTATTTACAATGATAGTCTCATCAAGAAAATTGGTAAAAAGTTGATTAAGGATAACGCCCGGAAGCCGATGAGATTGGCAGATTGTGCAAAAATCGTCCCTTCGTTGGATGTTTGGCTGAATGTTAGAGATGAGATGAATTTTATTAGTCGCTCACATTATTTCAACGCTCGACTGGGCAGGTGTGGCGCTAGATTAAGCTATCTTCATCTTCCCAAAGGCGTCTGCAAGCTGTTCAATGATTACCGGAATGAATACAACCGAGCATGACAGACCGAGAACGGTGGCAAAATGAAATTTTGTCCGATAACCGACAACACTCTGCGATTTCATTGAAATAATCTGCTAAAGTATTTTAAAATAAAAGCATTTATTATTGACACCCAAAAAGCAAATGACGAACAAGAAAACTATCTCGCAATTAATGCGATATTACCCCGGCGGATAATTATGATAATCTATTTATTCTTTGGTTTCGCCTCGACTTTCGCGTATTTAATTTTATCATGGTCAAAAATTTTTTTAACTTTTGAATGATCGTTTTGCA
>JAISEL010000011.1 GCA_031264185.1 Deltaproteobacteria bacterium | reverse complement strand
TTAGCGTCTCCGCCGATCCTAAGACCGGTGGAGCTGGTAGCCCGGGCATCTCCTATGTTGACAAAGTAGTAATCCTCAGCCGGGTTATTGGAGACTCCAAAGTGGATCTTCAGGCCCTGCCCGCCGTGCTGGTTGGTCACCGACCCGTCCAGAAGCTTAATTCCGTTGAAATTGGTGGCGTTGGCGATGCGGTCAATTTCCGCAGCCATGGCCTGATACTCGGACTTGATGATTTCCCTCTGGGCTGTGGTGTAAGTGCCGGTCGCGGCCTGCTCGGCCAGTTCCTTCATCCGGACGAGCTTTTCGTCAATGACCCCCAGGGCCCCGTCAGCCGTCTGAATCATGCTGATTGCATCGGCCGTATTTCTTATGCCCTGGTTCATGGTGGCGATGTCCGCCCGCATCATTTCCCGGATTGCTAAGCCAGCTGCATCATCGGCCGCGCTGTTGATCCGGAGGCCGGAAGACAGCCGCTGGACACTGGTTGACAACCGATCATAGATTGTCCCCAGGTTCCTGGCCGCATTTTGAGCGGTCATGTTGTGGTTGATAATAAGAGCCATGTGAATCCTCCTTGAGTATGTATTGGCATCCTTGCCACCCGGCCGGAAGAAAAATTTCCGCCGGTTTTCCTTAAGGCTTTTTCCTTGTTCACTAAGATAAACTGGATTAAGCCTGTTTTTTAACTTAGTTGTGTATAAACGGAAACTCTGCCCTCAGGCATGGGTTCCTGTTTGGATATCTTATCGGCATAAATTCTTAATCCTTAAGTCTTTTTCACAACTAAATTTAACTTTACCTATTGTTAAACCTGACCTTTGAGTAAAATACATGTTCTATTCAATTAATAAAAGTTGCAGGTCATTTGTTTTTAATGCTACTTATCAGCCATATCTTTGTTTTACCTCTAGTAAAATATTTTTATCAGCGTTATATTCTTAAATCATGCTTATACAGCTAAACCTAAAGCAATTAATGACTAAAACCTGGAAAACCTTTCGGTCAGCGGCTTAAAGCCATTAATACGAAATAAGGCCTTTGATTTAATCAATGATTTATTGGCATATTTATTGATTCCCTGGATATGATTCAGGCGCCGGAAAATAAATAACCTTAATAGCTTGTAAAAAGGTATTGTTAGAGTTATTTATTTTGCATTAACCTGTAATATTTGTTGTAATATTCAAGGACTGATAATTATGGTAAAATTGGACTCATTGACCAAAGGCAGCCTATGGTCACTTCCAAAATAGAACGGGCTTTTTGGTGCCAGTTATATTTAAGAGTAACTGGCAACTATAATTATATTAGGTGAGGTTAGTTGCCCTTGGCCAGGGCGGGGATGATGGATTTAGCCACTTGATTTAATAAGGCCTGGGCCGGGTGTTCGGCCACGTGGGCGTACCTTTCGGTTGTTCTGGCGCGTTTATGACCTAAAAGAAAGCCGATGAACGGCAGAGAACCGCCGTTATTGACCGCAGCTGAGGCAAAGCCGTGCCTAAGGTCATGGATACGCCACCGGCCTTCCAGTTTGGCCTCTTTTAAAACCTGCCTCCACTGCCACTGAAGGTCAAACAGGTGACCGCTCACCGAACGGCTGGGAAAAGCGAATTCACTTTCTCTGGGCAGGGTGTTCAGCAGGTCCAGCACCTGTTCCGGCAGATAAAGTACTTTAAAGCCGGTTTTACTGTCCTGCAGAACAGCCCGGCCTTTATCAAACTCAATTTCCGACCACTTAAGGCCTAAAATCTCATTTTTTCTGGCCCCGGTCAGCATCAGAATCTTTAAAGCGGTGGCCGGCAGGAGATTGATATTATTATCTTTTTCCAGCCGGATGATGGTGTCCCAGATTTCATTTAATTGGTCCACACTTAAAAACTTTAAGATCGGTTTTTCCTGATATCTCTCGATCCCCTTGGTGGAGGCCGACCCTCTGGCCCTAAACCCCTCTTTTTCGCACCAATTGAGGAACTTCGAACATAATGCCAGGACCCTGTTGGCCGAAGTCGGCTTGTCCTTAAGGTCTTTATGAAGCTGGGAGAGATCCTGAAAAGAGATGGATATCACATCCCGATGGCCTAAAGTGGGGGAAATATAGGTCTTTCGGAAAGAATAGTAGGCCTTAGCCGTGAATTTCTTTAAATAAACATCAACGTATTCCCGGAAAAACTTGTCCAGACAGTAATCCACAGTCAGAAAGTCTTTAGACATCTCAGTTTTCCGGCTGGCGGGATCCCGGCCGCAGGCGATATCAACCTTAAGTTCCTGGACCTTGAGCCTGGCCTTCTGGACAGTCAGTTCCGGATAAGGCCCCAGGTGGAGCTGCCTTTTCACTCCCCGGCCCAGATTGTAATTAAAGTAAAATGATTTATGGCCTCCCTTGACTTCCCCCTTGTCGTTCAGGAATTGGCCGGTAACATATAAAGCCAAACCTGAGACCTCAGAGTCCAGAATAATCTGACGTTTGGCGGCAGGTTGAATACGGTCTATCAAATTTTTGGTCAGTCGGACTTTCATGGCCTGCTCCAGTGAGTTTGGTCTATGAACACGCACTCAATCATTTTAATCGGTCAAAGGCAGTTAGTCAAGACTAATAATTTAAATAACAAAGAGAAATTTTTATAAAAATCAGATTTTCCAGACTATAAATATGATTACTTAGTTAATTATTTTATAACAGAATTTATAAAACTTAAGATCCATATTTTATGATGACAAAAAAAAAAATATTCTCATATAGAATAAAAGACTTAATTTATTAAAGCAGTTTGCATTTATCACATAAATTTTGATGGTCAAAAATTTATTTTTAATAGTTTTTTATAACTAAACAAAAACAATAAATTATATAATCATGAGGTTGATACAGGGTGACCCTGAGGTGACCTAGAGGCAAAAAATCAAGTTCTCTATTTTGTTAAATTTTTTAATCTTTTGATTTTATTACGTTTTTACCTATCTTTTTATACAATACTTTATGATCGGTTGTCAACTAGCGTTCAAAGGTTGTCATCTGGACTTCGGATCAACAGCGCCGCCGATGACGCCGCCGGGTTAGCTATCCGGGAAATGATGCGGGCGGACATCGCTACCATGAACCAGGGTATTCGGAATACGGCTGATGCCATTAGTATGATTCAGACGGCCGACGGAGCTCTGGGCGTCATTGATGAAAAGCTCACCCGGATGAAGGAACTGGCCGAGCAGGCCGCTACCGGCACTTACACCACAGCCCAGAGGGAAATCATCAATTCCGAGTATCAGGCCATGGCTGCGGAAATTGACCGTATCGCCAATGCCACCAATTTCAACGGAATTAAGCTTTTGGACGGGTCGGTGACCAACCAGCACGGCGGACAGGGCCTGAAGATCCACTTTGGGATCTCCAATAATCCGGCCGAGGATTACTATTTTGTCAACATTGGGGATGCCAGGGCGACCAGCTCCACCGGACTTAGGATCGGAGGGGATGCCAAAAACGATATCTGGGGTCAGGGCGCCGCCGGGGCAGGGCCTCTAGCCGGGCCAGGCTGTTGCACCACCGGCTACAGCTCTTTAGATGGCCGGGCCGGATTCACCAGCGGAGAAACTTTTAGTTACGGGTACAACTGGGACTGGAAGGAAGACAAGGACTCGGCTCTTTTGACAGGCAGGTATTTGGCTGGGAGATATACGGTCAGCTCTGCAGACAGTCTGCAGTCTTTGATCAACAAGGTCAACAACGGAACCCAAAGCCGTGTGGGTATTGAACTTCAGAGCGCTGCCTTGATGCAGCAGATTCAATGCGGCGGCACATTGGCCATATGTCTCGGCGAAGAAGCGTATTATTGGGGATCAGCTGGAGTAGCTGGAGGCGGAACAATTACTAACAGCTCATATACTTTCAGATATAATACATCTGCCTGGCAGCTTGGGAATGAAGGATATTGGGCAACCGGAGATTTGAGAAGTTTATTGACCAACGGCCGCAATTTGGATGCCAGTGCCACCGTATTGGGTTCTGAGGCGAGCGCTAACAGCGCCGCAGGAGAGGCAGCCCTTCAATCAGCCATAAGCAGAATTATGACAGGCATGTTGCTGACTTCAGACTCTTCCGCCGCGAATTCTAAGGCTACATCGGCGTATTTAAAGTCTCTAGGTGTGACTTCGGCCAATTATGTCTACGGAAGCGCCCAATTCAGAACCGGTATTTACGCCGACGGAGGCGGAATCTGGACTACTTCGGCCACATTGGCTGGCAAATTTAACCTTTCCGAGGTAACTTTCAATCTGTCCGCTCTAGAGGTCGTCTCTGCAGCCAATTCTGCCAGTGCAGCAGCGCTTTTCAGCAAAGCAAACATATCTGCAATCATTGGATTTAATATATCAGCTACTCCGATTAGTAACAGCAGATCCTACGAAACTGATGTCTGGGTAGATTATGCAACTGGAAAATGGACAAGTTCTTCTGCGTTGGCCAGCAAACTTAGCGGTTTAACCAGGCTCACTCTTGAGACAAGCGCCAACGCTATTAGAACATCTGCAAATTACGATCTCACATCAGTATCTGATTCAGCCATTGTTAAAGCAGTTTTATCGGCAACTGGGTTCATATCAGGAGTTACTGCCCCCGGTGTATATTCGACTGGAATTTTTGTAGATGATAATACTGCTTGCTGGACATCTTCTAAAACAATTGCAAACAAATTAGGTATGCGGGAACTGACGATTACAATTGATGACAAACTGATGAATTCAGCTATAGGTTCTCTCGCAGTATTCAGGGGGGCCGCCTCGGCAGCTGCTAGTGCTATTTTTACCGCTGGCTACGCAGGAGTAAAAAATACCGGTCTTTTTATGAAGGGAAGCGAATTTACTACTTCAGCTTCCCTGGCGACGGCTCTGGGTGGATTTACTGAACTGACTGTCACTTTTGACGGGACTGAAACTGCAGCAAACTGGATGGACAAAGTTATTAATCAAAATGGATTAACATCTGCTTATCCGGTTAATCTGATAAAAGGCAGAGGCAACACGGTGGGCGAGGTATATGTCAAGACTCGCACCGAGGCGTCAAACAATACACTGCCTCCAGGAGTGGGATTTGTCAAACAGATAACATCAATCGGGGATTCATTTTTGGGCATTCAGGGAAGGATGCGGGAGAAACTTAAAAGTCTGGGCAGCCAGTACACAGACATAAACACCAGGGATTTGGCGTCGTTGGCCGGGGGAACTGTTAACAACGCTCTTGTGGGGTTAGACAGTTATTTAAGCGCTGTACCATTGACCAATACTAACCGTCCGGCCGTGGAGCCCGCCTCCATGACCAGAAATGAAAATTCACCGGTGACCAAAGTGTTGGCAGGTAAGATAGACTCCTCAAAGGAAGTGTTTAAGGTCGGTGACATGAGCAGCGATTCGGGGACTTTTACCACCAAGGCTTTGGCATCTGCCATTAATGCCTATTCTAAAGATTTTTGGGCCATGGTCCAGTCTTTCGATTCCAACGGCAGGACAGTTGACATGCTTTATGTCTTCACCAAAGAAGGGGGCAATTTCAACGATCTTCTCGCCTGCGAAGTGGCCGGTGATGATGTTCATTCCCAAAGCGCTCTGAACGCTGTCAGTTTTGAAAACGTGGAGAATGCCGAGATGCACTCGGCTGGCACTTCCTTCACATTGGGGGGCCAGCACTGGGCGACCATGAAGCCAACCCAGACCAAATCAGATCTGGGCAATGAGGTCTGGAATCTGACTCTAAACGGTCGGGACGTCGGAGCGGAAAGGGATATTTGGATTGCCAATGAAGGCGAAATTGAGACTCCCAACCTAACCGCTGGTATCATCAATGGTATGGACCGCTTTAGTTTTGTGGAAATACAGAACGCCGCTGACGGAGACTGGAATGGAGCCGAAGTTCGGACCCAATCCTCTGCTCAGGCAGCTCTTGATGCCATTACCGAGTCCATCACAAAGAAAGACAAGATCAGGGCCGATTTAGGCGCTCTCCAGAACCGTCTGGAGAACACCATGACCAACCTGACTGTCCAGTCCGAAAACCTCCAGGCTTCGGAGAGCCGCATCTCAGATGTGGATGTTGCCACCGAGATGACTGAGTTTACCAGAAACAATGTCCTCTCCCAGGCAGCTACCTCCATGCTGGCTCAGGCTAACAGCCTTTCCCAGCTGGCATTAAGCCTAATTAGGTAAAAAGTTTAAAGGTAAGAATAGTTTTCTCCGGAAGCCCTCGGATGATCTTTGTCCGAGGGCTTCTTCATTGAATGAATTCCGGACTTTGCGATTTGCCTGAAATTTATTTATGAAAGTGATTGTTAGGTAAAAAATAGATATATTAATATTAAATAGTAGTATTAATATCTGTTAAATAAAATTAAGAAATAAATTTACAGATAATAACGCCAATTAAAGAAAACAGAATGGCGGTTAGCTCTCTAAATGTGAAGAGCAAAAATTTTGTAATGTCCGTTTCTAGTAATTTTGGCTATAGTACTATTTTCTGCAATAATCATGGTAAAAAATGAATATGTAAAAGTTAAAAACTTGTTTAAATAATTTTTAGGAATATTTTTTATTTATGGAGGTGTTTAGAAAAATTAAAAAACTAATTTGCCTGTTTTATATAGTTTTTACAATTCATTTTTGGTCGGTTGTCAACCAGTGTCCAGAGGCTGTCGTCCGGCCTCCGGATCAACAGCGCCGCCGATGATGCAGCTGGCTTAGCTATCCGGGAAATGATGCGGGCGGACATCGCCACCATGAACCAGGGCATAAGAAATACAGCCGATGCAATCAGCATGATTCAGACGGCAGACGGTGCCCTGGGTGTCATTGACGAAAAGCTCGTCCGGATGAAGGAACTGGCCGAGCAGGCCGCCACCGGCACTTACACCACAGCCCAGAGGGAAATCATCAATTCCGAGTATCAGGCCATGGCTGCGGAAATTGACCGTATCGCCAATGCCACTAATTTTAACGGAATTAAGCTGTTAGACGGGTCGGTGACCAACCAGCACGGCGGACAGGGCCTGAAGATCCACTTTGGAGTTTCTAATAACCCAGCTGAGGATTACTACTTTGTCAACATAGGAGATGCCAGGGCCACCAGCTCCACCGGCCTTCGGATCGGCGGGGACGCCAAAAACGATATCTGGGGCCAGGGAGCCGCCGGGGCAGGGCCTTTGCAAGGACCTGGCTGCTGTACCACCGGATACAGTTCTTTAGATGGCCGGGCCGGTTTCACCAGCGGTGAGACTTTCAGTTACGGTTACAACTGGGACTGGAAGGAAAACAGCGACTCGGCTCTTCTGACCGGCCGGTATCTGGCCGGGCGGTATACGGTCAGTTCTACCGACAGTCTCCAGTCTTTGATCAACAAGGTTAACAACGGAACTCAAAGCCGTGTGGGTATTGAGCTGCAGAGCGCGGCCTTGATGCAGCAGATTCAATGCGGCGGTACATTGGCGATATGCTTAGGCGATGAAGCGTATTATTGGGGATCGGCCGGAGTCGCCGGCGGCGGAACAGTTACCAACAGCTCCTATACGTTCAGCTACAACACATCTGCCTGGCAGATTGGCGATGGAGGATATTGGGCCACCGGAGATTTAAGAAGTCTCTTGACCAACGGCCGTAATTTGGATGCCACTGCCACCATATTGGGTTCTGAAGCCAGCGCTAACAGTGCCGCAGGTGAAGCAGCTCTGCAATCAGCCATAAATAGAATTATGACAGGCATGCTGCTGACTTCAGCAGCCTCCGCCGCCAATTCTATGGCTACATCGGCGTATTTAAAGTCTTTAGGTGTCACTTCGGCCAATTATGTTTACGGGAGCGCCCATTTTAGAACCGGTATTTATGCTGATGGTGCCGGAATTTGGACTACTTCAGCCTCTCTAGCTGCTCAATTTAATCTATCTGAAGTAACTTTCAATCTGTCTGCTTTAGCGGTAACTTCGGTAGCCGCTGTTGCCAGTGCAACGACGCTTTTCAGCAACACGAGCGTAACTGCTATCCTGGGATTTGATATTACAGCCACTCCGATAAGCAACAGCAGATCCTACGAAACTAATGTCTGGGTTGACTATACCAACGGAAAATGGACAAGTTCTTCTTCGCTGGCCAGCAGACTTAGCGGTTTAACCAGACTCACCCTGGAGGCAAGCGCTAACGCTATTAGAACATCGGCCAATTCATCTCTCATTGCGGTAGGTACTTCTGCCGGCATTAAAGCTGTTTTGACTGCAACTGGTTTTGTATCAGGAGTTACCGCTCCAGGCGTGTATTCGACCGGTATATTTGTTGATGACGACACTGCCTGTTGGACATCAACAAAGTCTATAGCAGAAAAATTGGGAATGCGAGAACTGACGATTACAATTGAAGATAAACTAATGACATCAGCTCTTGCCACTAAGCCTGTATTCAGCGCATCTATTAGCGCACTGGTTGGGGGTAGTCTTTTTGTAACTGGTTACGCAGGAACAAAAAATACCGGTATTTTTGTTAATGGGAGTCAAGTTACTACTTCGGCAACTATAGCCGCCAGATTAGGCGGATTTACTGAGTTGTATGTCACTTTTGGTGGATTAGAAACTAACGCAAACTGGATGAACGTAGTTATAAGTCAAAATGCTTCGTCACTTTCATACCCGATGACTTTGATAACTGCTCAAGGTAACACAATGAAGGAGGCATATGATAAAGTTGTAGATGCCGCCTCAGACAATCTGTTGCCTCCTGGAGTGGGATTTGTCAAAAAAATTACGTCCATCGGAGATTCACTTTCAGGTATTCAAGGCAGGATGCGAGCGAAACTTACTGGGCTAACCAGTCAATATACCGACATAGACAACAGGGTTCCTGTTACCGTAGGAAATTTTAACAATGCTCTTATGGGATTGGACAGTTTATTGAGCGCTGTACCCTTAACCAATACCAACCGCCCGACTGTGGATGCCTCCGCCATGGCCAGAACTGAAAATCCGCCGGTTACGGAAGTATTGGCAGGCAAAATAGACGCTTCCAAGGAAGTATTTCAAGTCGGCGACCTGAGCAGTAACTCGGCGACTTTTACTACCAGAGCTTTGGCCTCGGCCATTAATGCTTATTCAAAAGATTTTTGGGCCATGGTCCAGTCTTTCGATTCCAACGGCCGGACTGTTGACATGCTCTATGTCTTCACCAAAGAAGGCGGCAATTTCAACGATCTTCTAGCCTGCGAAGTGGCCGGTGATGATACTCATTCGCAAAGCGCTCTGAACGCTGTCAGTTTTGAAAACGTGGAGAATGCCGAGATGCACTCGGCCGGAACAACCTTCACCTTGGGCGGCCAGCATTGGGCATCCATGAAGCCAATCCAGACCAAATCGGACCTGGGCAATGAGGTCTGGAATCTGACCCTTAACGGTCGGGACGTCGGAGCGGAAAGGGATATTTGGATTGCCAATGAAGGCGAAATTGAAACTCCTAATCTGACCACCGGTATCATCAACGGTATGGATCGTTATAGTTTCGTGGAAATCCAGAATGCCGCCGACGGCGACTGGAATGGGGCCGAAGTCAGGACCCAGTCGTCGGCTCAGGCGGCTTTGGACGCCATTACCGAGTCCATCAACACAAAAGACAAAATACGGGCTGATTTGGGGGCTCTCCAGAACCGTCTGGAAAACACCATGACCAACCTGACCATCCAGGCCGAAAACCTCCAAGCCTCAGAGAGCCGGATCTCGGATGTTGATGTCGCCACCGAGATGACTGAGTTCACCAGGAACAACGTCCTCTCCCAGGCCGCCACCTCAATGCTGGCCCAGGCCAACAGCCTCTCCCAGCTTGCTTTGAGTCTTATCAGGTAAAAAGTTTCAGGTAAGATTTGACCTATTATTCCCCCGGGCGTCCGCCGCCCGGGGCTTTTTCATTTACGGAGCAGTTTTGTCTCCATAAGAAGAACTTGAGACTTCTGCAAAAGCTTGCTGTCTTTGGGATTCCAGGGTTTCATGATTTCTGAATAGGAGGAAAACTTGGCGGAGGGAATTGATCGAAGAAAAAAGGCCGGATCAATCAGCCCGTCTGTAAGCCAGAGTCTTTCACAGATGGTCCAGCTTAACAATGACCCCTTCTAAGCTTATATGGCCGCTTGTTGAAAATTCGGCTTTATTTAAGGAAAAAAGATAGGCTCTCTCCAGAAGAAATGGGACCAGGGAATTCAGGATATGGCGCTTAAAATTGGCCTGACTGATCAGATTGACAACCGAAAGCTTAGGTCCTGGCGGATCAATGCCTGGACTTAAAGCCGGATAGCGGTAAAACTGGCCGGGCATCCTCTCCAGCAAAGGGGCAATGTCCATCCTGTCTACCGGAACGCAGCCTAAAAGCTTTATGAAATTAGCCCGGCTGAACCGGCGGCGGCCTACGCTTTTAATGGAAAGAAGCCCTTCCGGGCTTATCTCCAGCTGTTTGTAATTGGTGCCTAATATCCAGGAAGCCTGCCGGATATTATTATTAATGGCCACATCCAATAATCCCAATCGGATCCCGGTATCGGTCAGTTTAACGGAAGAGGGCGGGGGAGCGGGTTCCTGTTCCGGTCTTTGGGCGTCCTGGACCAGATAGCTTAAAAAATTGTCGGCCAGCCGGTTTTCCCTCTCCAGCTGGATGGAGAGCTGGTTTTTTAAGAGCAGACTGTTTTGAAAAGCCGTGGAGGGTCTTCGGTTTAAGTAAGCTTTCCGTAATTTCCGGAAAGAGGCCGGATTGCGGTCCAGATTTAAAGCCTCAAAGGCCAGATTCAGTTCAACGGCTTTTTGATCCCCGTCTGATTTTTTGCCTCGGCTGGTATCGGGATGGAACGTTTTGAGCAAAGTGCGGTAAAGAGATTTTAACAGCCCGAAGAGATCTTTTTCCGACAGCTCGCCGACCATCTCCGGGGTCAGGCCGAAAATTTCAAAGGGATTTTTCGGCACGGTCGGGCCTGGCAGAGGCGTTCCAGCTCCGGAGCCGGTTTAACGTCTCCAGATGGGTGCTGGCAGTAATGATAGGACTTATTGTAATGTAGCCGGATTTAAGAAGAGCGACATCATTATCCGGCTCTGGCCGGACCGGATCTTCTGCCGGCTTTAATTTATTGCTGCCCCGGCGGCGGGTATAGACGGCTAATCCTTCCGGCAGAATTTTTTTCTCAAAATAGTCAGGGGCCGGTATTTCATAAGCCCTGGTCCAGACCGGATTCCGGTCCGCCGGTTTATGGGGAATATTAAGGTTCAGCATAACCCCCAAAGGTACAGCCCAGGAAGAAAGCTGGCTGACAACTCCCGCTAAAATTTCGCCCGCCCCGGTCCAGTCGTATTCTGCAGAACGTTCAAGAGAAGCGGCAATGGCCGGAATTCTCTCTCCGGCCGCTTCCAGGGCTGCGGCAACGGTGCCGGAGTAATTGACATCAAAGCCTAAGTTAGTGTCGTTATTAATTCCGCTGATGACCAAATCCACCGGCTCCCCGGCCAGGGTCGTAAAGCCCAGACGGGCGCAGTCAGCCGGGGTTCCGGAGGCGCAATAACCCAAAACCCCGTCAGGCAGAGGCTTAGTTAAGACCTCGATGGGCTTGTTTAATGTTACGGACTGGGACTGGGCGCTTCTTTCCCGGTCCGGGGCGCAGACAGTCACCCGGTGGCCGGCTGACCTTAAAGCGCTGTAGGCGGTCAGAAGCCCGTCTGAGAAAAAACCGTCGTCATTGGTAAGAAGAATATGCACAATTGAACCGAACCAAAAAAGAGCAAATTTAAATATCTAAAAATTTTAAGATCTCAGGTTACTTCTTCACATCGACCTGAGCATGCATGATCAGGCGGATCAGGGGATTTTCGGGATCATTGCTGGTCACGGTCACGGCTTTGTTAACTTTATGGCCGGCCCAGGCCTCGTAGAGATCCACGGTCACTAGGATGCTGCCGGCGGCCCCAGGCGCGATAACCCCGTCAAAACTGGTCACTGTGCAGCCGCAGCCCGGCACGACCTCCAGCTTAAGATCATCGGTCCCTTCATTTCTGACCACAAAATTATGGCTGACGGAGCTGCCGGGAGGGTTTAACCGGGCATCGAACTCAGTCTCCGAAATGATCATCCTGGGCAGGAGCATCTGGTCAGATGTCCGGTTCTGAGGGGAAGTGCCCGGGGCCTGACTTATATTGTCAGATCCGGGGCCGGGAGCCGGAGAGGCGGTCGTTTGAGCTAAGACCTGGCTGGAAAAAAAGAAGACCAGAAAGAGGATCAAAACTATTTTATTCATGAAAAAACCTTTGGGGAAAGATAGTACAAAGAGGTGGAGCCTCATAGATCATGGGGATTATTATAGTACTTTTGACCGGATTTGGAAAACCGCCTTTATTTTCGGGCTCAGACCGGGGGACTCGGCCGTAAGCCCTATTATTGCGGCTTAAAGGTTAGCCGGCGGACTCAAAGACAGGCCTTGGGACAGGTACTGTTTTTTCATCTTTTCCATCTGTTCGGCCCCGTCCTCGACCTTAGCCTCAATCTGACCGCTGGGCAGTCCGATAGTCTCTTTCTGGAAGGTTAAAAAACGGGCTAAAAAGGCCGGAGTTATGGCCTCAATAAACGTCTGCTGGTCTTTTTCCGAAAGCTGTTCGTAAATATAGGCGCAGTGAAAAAGAAAAAGCCCCCATTTCTGGCTGCTGACTTCCAAAGTGTCCAGGGGGGCTGTTTTCAGGTAATTATAAAAATCTCCCGGCAGCGGTCTTAAAAGTCCGGTCCATTCCGATTCGTATTCGGCCAAAAGGAGGTGTATTTTTCCGTATAGTTCTTCCAGGCTGACCTGATAGCGGGAAGGGAAGAGATCGGGCTTCAAATCGGTCCCAGTGACCGAAGTCGGGCGGGAGCGGGAGACGGACAGCCAGTTGTCTTTGAATTTGAGCATGACGTCAAAAAGACCGCTGGCTAACTGCCTGAACATCAGCATAATGTGAGGCGTGTCCATTTCCTTATTGGACATGCCGTAGCGCCCCTCGGTCATGATGGACTGACAGATCCTGTGGCCGCCGGTTACAGCCAGAACTTTTACCGTCAGCTCCAAAGCCAGAAGTCCGGGAAAATCCGGCCATTTTTTGTACCCTAGTAGGGTTTTTAAGCCCCGGTCATTAAAAGCCCAGTCAGTCAGGATCGGCTGCCTCAGACGGCGGCCGAACAAAAGTCGGATCATGGGGTAGACCATGAGGTTGGTGACCGGAGCGTCAATGGCGTTCCTGGAGTATAAAGGGGTCGTAAAGTCGGCTATACCGTCTATAATGGGCTGGATGAGGCGCTTTATCCAGGTTCTTTTTACGGTCATAGTGTCGGCGCTTTCAATGATTACTGTTTTGGCGCCTAAACGCTGGGCGGTGAGCAAAAGGTTGAAAAAGCCGTAGATTTCCGCATCAAACTCAGGCGGACAGACCACAGCCATTTTGGGCAGGGGGGATTTGGTCCGGAAGTAAGTCTCAACGGTCTTATCGGCAGAGTGGCAGTCACTTAAAATAAAAACCGTCTTCAGGCCGGGGTAGTCCGTTTCCTGGCCCTCCGAGCCTTTGACTACCAGACTGTTTATGGTGCTGGCATTATCTTTAGCTAAAAAGCCTATGACTAAGTCAGCCTCAGTAACGCTGTCAGGATTTTCCTCCTTAAGAATATGGGACTCGGGGGATAAACTGGCCATGGAATCAAAAACCTCGAAAAACAAAAAATTAAGCCGGAAACAACCTGGACCTGTCAGTCGGAGAATAAGTCTCATCGCGGGCAGCCCGGAAACCTGAGATTAACAGACTGCTCGAAAAAAGCGAAAAACCAGCGCCATTTGACCGTTACTTTGCTAATCATTTTAGCATAATTTGAGGCAGCAAACAAAGAATTTGCTCTCACCGAAAGTTCCTGCCCAGGAAAAGAACCGGTGTCTGGCAGTTACTGCTCCGGCCGGAGTTCCAACTTAACTGTTTTACAAAGATAAAGGCATCTGAAGTCTACATTAGCGGGCAGGTCCTAAATTGTTAAAACGAGGTTTTGGCAGGAACGACAAGGGAAATCAGGTTGGTTAATTTAGGCTAAATAACATGGCTTGGATGTCTGTAATAAATGATGGTATTTTTAATAAACAATAAACATAATTTTAAATATTATAAACTAATAATATTTAAATAAAAAATATAATTTTATATATTTTTTATTATATTTTATTGTTTAAACAGGTCAAATTATCTATCGTTATATATTAAGACCCAAAGATATTCACATGACCCGTCTTGCCCAGAAAATATATTTCTTTTATAATATATGTCTGCAAAAGATTCAGGGCCCAAAAAAATTATATCTGGTTTTAGCCGGTATTCTAAGGCATTAGAGCTGATTGTCTCAGAATAAAGGCGATGTCATAAAATACTTCCGGCCGGTTTGGCCTGCTGACAGTTACAGGCCCCAGCCTCAGGAGTTATCTTGAGTCCATTTTCAGCAGCCTGCTGCGTGTATGGTCAGGTTCTTATATTTTTTGGTCTCCTAGGATATTTTCTCTTGCCAGGGCTTTTTAAAGTTCCGGGCGAAAACTATCAGCCAGCCTTCGTCAGCTCCGCATTTATCCATGTACCCGGAAAGCTGTTCCAAACTTTCTTCAAGAGTCAGACGGCCTTTGATCTTCAGTTCCAGCGGATAACGCCTGCCTAAGTAACTGACGCTAATATCCGGCCTTGATCTGCCTAAGGCGTATTCCTTCAGGGCAAAATCGGCTCCGCCTTTTAGGACTCTTTGCAAAAAGGCATAGAGGACCAGCTGGGTCGAAGCTTCACCGGCTGCGGTTTTTAAAGATTTCCTTATTCCTTCATATAAGTCATTAAATATAATGCCGTCTGTATCATCTGCTCCTCGTCTTTTTAATATCTGTTTTACGCCAGCCGCCAAAAGACTTTCGTCAGTATATTTTCCGCTCATTATTTCACAGTTATCCCGCCAGTAAGTCCGGAAGGATTCCAGAAGGCCGTTCATATTCAGCTTTGTGCCGTCCATCCATTTTTTGGCTTTGCGGATGTGCCCGGCCGGGATATCTTCTTAAAGTTCAGCGGTCAGAGCCCTTATGATCACTTCTTGACATATTGGGTTGGCCGGCAGGCAACTTCGGTCCGGAGCGGGGTCTTCTTTCAGCAGTCCAGGCTCCAGAACGCAGCGGCGGTCGTCTCTGGAAATTTCCCTGGGAAAAGATTCGGCACCGGCTGCGGCCGCCTCCAAAATCCTTCTGATCCTGGGTTCGCTGAACCTGTTCTCCAGTGAATCCCAGGCGGGTGTCCTGCCGTTTAATAAGAATCCGGACGGCCAGGTCAAAGTCGGTTTCCGTGATGGTTTTGGAACAGTCTCCGGCCGGCTGCCGGTTCACGATCTCATAAGCCAGAGCGTTAACCAGCCAGGGCTGGCCTTCGGTCCGGTATCAGGCCCGTTCCACGGCCTGATCAGAGAAGATCTGGCCCGTGGCTAGGTGTGCAGGGAACAGAGGCTGCCTGTTTCGGTCCGGGTAAAATTAGCCAGGGTGAATCTCTCGGCTATAAAAGGGCTGGCCGGCCTTCAGTCTCCTGGTAATCTGAAGTCAGATAGTCCCGGATGTTTCTCATGCCGACCAAAGCCAAAGAACGCAAAGAACGGGGAAATTTGCTTTTGGGAGAATCAAAACGATTAATAAACCCGTCTCTTATTTGAGACAAAAAAGTGAGCAGCGGCGGTCCGGTCAGGCAATCAGCCTCATCGAAAAAAATAATCAGCTCCCTGTCCAGGCTGACACTCAAGCGCCGGATTCGGAAATGGGGTCATCAGAGTAGGCTAGGGCGTTGAAAGACGGAATGTCAGATTTTTTCAGGGCGCTGCTGATTAATTCGGCAATGGAGTCCATTGCCTCTTTTTTGGCCTTAACGTCACCTAAATGGGCCGGTGAGCAGACTAAGGCATAATAATTGCCGTCAGAGTTAATTTTATTGGCCAGGGTTTTTATGAAAGTGGTTTTGCCGGACTGTCTCAGGGCATTGAGAATAAAATAATTCTTCTTGTCAATCATTTTTTATGCGACCGGCAGGCGGGGCAGGACCGGCAGCATATGGTGTTCAGACGGAGAGCACGGCCAGGCGATGTTGAACTCTTTTATCGGATTCATAGTCGTAGTTCCTGTAACAGGACGGAAAAGGCGCTTAATTTTAGAAGCGCTTGAACTTGGGCGGACCTGTTCATCCAGTTATTAAACGAGCATATTAAATAATTATAACACAACTTCCTTAGCCGGGCTGATTCTGAAATCCGGATAATCAGGGAAGCTGAACTCGGCTGAGACAGTAAAGGCTGGGATAATCAGTCTCAGATGGCTCAGGCGCTCAGGTCAGAGTCTGTGAACAGGCCGGCCGAAAAATAGCGTTTAATTCTGTCCGCAGTCCCGGCTGACCCGCTGCACCCGGATGCCGGTCATATGCCTGAATGTCTGATTTTGGTACGTAAAGCTGAAGCCGTTAATGTATGATAAAAATTCCGGGTTCAGAAAAATTATATACCGTTTCAGCTTGGTTTTCCGGGGCTTCAGAGCGGATTGTTTCCGTATAAAGCCAATGTCATAAAATCCTCCGGCCGGTTTGGCCTGCTTACAGTTACAGCCATCCCCAGAGGTTATTATGAGTCTGTTTTCAGCAGCCTGCTGCGTGTATGGTCAGAGCCTTATATTTTTTGGTCTCCCAGGATATTTTCTCTTTCCAGGGCTTTTTAAAGTTCCGGTCGAAAACTATCAGCCAGCCTTCGTCAGCTCCGCATTTGTCCATATACCCGGAAAGCTGCTTCATGCTTTTTTCAAGAGATAAGTTTCCTTTGATCTTCAGTTCCACCGGATAGCGCTTTCCACGGTAGCTGACGCAGATATCCGACCTCGATCTGCCTAAGGGGTATTCCCGCTGGAGAAAATCGGCTCCGCCGTTAATGACTCGCTGCAAAAAGGCGTAGAAAACCAAGTGAGCCAAAGCTTCATCAACCAGATTGCGCAGATTGTTTGTAATTCTGTTAGTTATCTGCCTGGCGAGATCATCTGTCCTGCCAATAACTTTAGCCTTTTTTAATTCTTCGTCTATGCTTTCGTACAATGAGCTGTCAATATCGTAATTATCAGTTACAATTTCACAGTTTTCCATCCAGTACTGCCGGAATGATTCCACCAGGCCTTTCATATTCACTTTTGTTCCGTCAACCCACTGCCTGGCTCTCAGTATGTACTCGCCGGGTATATTTTCCTGAAGTTTGGCGGTCAGAGCCCTTAGGATCACTTCCTGATAGATAGGGTTGGCCGGCTGATATGTTTGGCTCTCAGCGGGGCTTTCTTTCAGCAGTCCCAGTTCCAGAACATAGCGGCGGTCGTCTCTGGAAATTTCCCTGGGAAAAGAATCGGCGCCGATTACGACCGCCTCCATGACCCTTCTGATCCTGGCTTCACCTAACCTGTTCTCAAGGGAATCCAGATGTGTGTCATGCCGTTTAATGAGGGTCCGGGCGGCCCGGTCAAAGTCGGTTTCCGTGATGGTTTTGGAAAAATTTCCGGCCGGCTGCCTGGTTAAGATCTCATGAGCCAGAGCGTTAACCAGCCAGGGCTGGCCTTCGGCCCAATGCCAGGCGCGCTCCACGGCCGTGTCTGTAAATACCTGTCCAGTGGCTTCGGTATGCTGGCGGTAGAGGCCGCCTGTTTCGGTCTCGGTAAAATTGGCCAGAGTGAATCGTTCGGCCACAATGTTAAAAGGGCTGGCTAGGTGCTCGTCTTTGGCCTCCGGGTGATCTGAGGTCAGATAGTCCCGGATGTTCCGCATGCCGACTAGGGCCAAAGAACGGGGAAATTTGCTTTCAGGAGAATCAAAGCGATCTATAAACCCGTCTCTTATTTGGCTCAAAAAATTGAGCAGAGGCGGTCCGGTCAGGCAATCGGCCTCATCGAAAAAAAACAGTCAGGTCCCTGTCCAGGCTGACACTCAGGCGGTTGAGCATTATTCCGATTTTTACCGCTTCGCCTGATTCGGGAATGGCGTCATCAGGGAAGGCCAGGACCTTTAAAGGATGGATATGGGATTTTTTTAGGGCAACATTGATTAAATCGGCAATGGAGTCCATAGCTTTTTTTGTATCTGCTGTGCCCCTTAAAGAGGCCAGAGAGCAGAACAAGGCATAATAATTGCCGTCAGAGTTAATTTTACTGGCCAGGGTTTTTATGAAAGTGGTTTTGCCGGACTGCCGAGGAGCATGAATGATAAAATAATTTTCATTGTCTATCATTTTCATTATGCCGGGAAGACGGGGGAGGACCGGAAGCATATAGTGCTTTGACGGCAGGCATGGCCCGATTATGTTGAATTTTTTTATCGGATTCATAGTCGTAATGCCTCACAGTACGGCAGAAAAGGCGCTTAATTTTAAAAGCGCTTGAACTTTGGCGGGCCTGTTCATCCAGGTTTTTAACGAGCATATTAAATAATTGTAACATAACTTCCTTAGCCGGGCTGATTCCTGAAATCCGGACAATCAGGGAAGCTGAACTCGGCTGAGACAGTGAAGGCTGGGATAAGCAGTATCAGACAGCTCAGGCGCTCAGGTCAGAGTCTGTAAACAGGCCGGCCGGCCGAAAAATAGCGTTTGATTATGTCCGCAGTCCCTGCTGACCCGCTGCCCCCTGTACCGGTCAAGGGTCTGCATTTCTGATTTTAGCGCTTAAAGCTGAAGCCGGGAACGTTTACTGAAACGGGATGTGAGGAACTGGCGGCTCAGCCAGTCAGGAACAGCCGGAAATCAGAGCGGTGATCCGGCGGCCTGCTTCAGAGGCTGGGAAGCTTCTTTTCTTAAAGGCATAACATACTTGGCCAGAAGGTCAGGCCAGGCTTTGGTCCAGCCGCTGTAGTGGTCATTATTCTGGGCCAAACGGTCAATCTTGGTAAATTTGGCGGCTCTCAGGAAACGGGCCGACATTTCCGAAGGGATTATCTGATCCTTCTGCCCGAAAATATGGAGCTGAGGCACAAAGGAAGTGGCCCAGGCCTCTTTAATGGGATTTAATGAGCCGTCTAAAGGCCGCCAGCCCCGGTTCTGAACCCACCAGTCCGTATCCAGAAGTCCGGCCACAGTCACAATGCTGGCCACATCCAGGCGTCTTTCGGCCACTAAAACCGCCAGGCCGCCGCCGCCGGAGTAGCCGATCAGATGAAGTCTGGCGGCGCCGACCATGATTTTAACCTGCTCAATCGCCGAACTGGCGGCGGCCACCACTTCTTCGGACAGTCTTTTGTCGGACCAGTAGGCTTCATTGTCCCGGTTGGCGTAATTAGGCTGAAACTGACCGACCCTGGCCAGATAAAGAACGCAGGGATCGGGATCCAATAAGGCCAGCTGCAGGCTCTGAGCCTCCCTGGGGGTGGGATCGGAAGAGGGCTGACCGTGAATGATGGCCCGGCCGTCACCTTCCAGATAAACTACCAGGTCGCTGTTTTTCTGGCCTTTCAGCAGACCGGACAGGTGAAAAGGGGGGGCGTAGAGGTCTAAGGGCCTGAACCCACGGGCATAGGAGCGCTGGACTTCATCGGCCCAGCGCTGGGCTGCGCTGGGGGCGCAGGCTGTGAGCAGCAAAACGGCCAGAGCCCAGATGAGCGGCAGTCTAAACAAAATCAATCCAATTTAAAGGCATGATCGAAGCCGGATCCTCTTCCGGAATTTCGTTTTTCAGGAAGTTATTCTTAATGATCACGCAGGTTATGGCCAGAGCGCAGCAGTTGAAGCAGACCGAATCCTGCAGATCAAAATGGCCGAAGCAGTGGAGGCGGTCCACGGAAAAGAGGTTCGCCGAAGTCTGGGGGCGGGGGCAGTTCATAAATAAAGCCTGTTTTTCGTTTCGGATTACTTCAGTTTTTTGGCCTTAACCGAGGCGGCTTCCAGGGCTTCCTGAAAAAGAGCCGTCAGACCTCCCTGTTCCAGAACATACAGGGCTTCGGCCGTGGTCCCTCCGGGTGAGGTGACCTGATCCCGCAAATCGGCTAAAGAAAGATCATCTTTGACCAAAGCCGTCTCGGCTGCGCCCCTGGCTGTCTGGAGAACCATTTTTTTAGCCAGGTCCCATGGCAGTCCTAACCGGACAGCTCCCCGGACCATGGCTTCCATGACCAGAAAAAAATAAGCCGGACCGGAGCCGCTGACGGCCGTGCCTTCGTCGAAGAGGCTTTCGGGCAGTTCAGTGACCGTGCCCACTGACTCAAATATATAACGGGTCAGTTTCAAATCATCCGGTCTGGTTCCTTCCGGAGCGCAGACCAGAGTCAGCCCCCGGCCCACCTGGGCCGGGAGATTGGGAATGACTCGGATTACTCTGGTTCCGTCCGGCAGCCAGGCCTGAAGCTCGGCTAAAGAGATCCCGGCGGCAATGGAGATAAAAAGCTGGCCGCGAACGGCCGGACCGGCCTTGGCTAAGGCGTTCTGGACCTGGTGGGGTTTGACGGCGATAATGACAGCCGGACTCAGGGACAGTAAGTTCCGGTTATCGACCGCCACCACAAATCCCCGGGTGTCGGCCAGGGACTGGAGCTTGTCTGTCCGCAGAGCGCTGGCCGCCTGACGGCTGTACGGCATCTTGCCGGATTTGTTAAGGCCTTCGGAAATTGCCTGAGCCATCCGGCCGAAGCCTAAAAACCCCACCTCGCAGGTCATAAAGCGGCGCCTTCAGCTATTGAGCCTGAACCGCAGTGATGGCTACGGTGTTAATGATATCCGGCACAGTGCAGCCCCGGGAGAGATCATTGACCGGAGCGTTCAGGCCCTGAATGATGGGACCGACCGCTACGGCTCCGGAAGTCCTCTGCACGGCTTTGTAGCCGATGTTGCCGGCGTTGAGGCTGGGGAAGACCAGCACAGTGGCTTGGCCGGCCACTTTGGAAGCGGGCATTTTGCCTTTGGCGGTTTTGGGATCCAAGGCCGCGTCAAACTGCATGGGGCCGTCCAGAGGCAGATCCGGATAGAGCCTGGGCGCGGATTCCTGAGCCAGTTTAGTGGCTTCCAAAACCGCATCCACATCCGGTCCGGTTCCGGAAGCCCCGGTGGAGTAACTTAGCATGGCAACTTTGGGCTCAACGCCGAAAGCCCTGGCCGTCTGAGCGGAGATAACGGCGATTTCGGCCAGCTGCTGAGGATTGGGATTAGGGTTAATGGCGCAGTCGCCGAAAACCAGAACCTTGTCCGCCATGCACATAAGAAAAACGGAACTGGCGATGGAGCAGCCGGGTTTGGTCTTAATGATGGAAAGCGCCGGTCTGATGGTGTCGGCCGTGGTGCCGGCTGCGCCGGAGACCATGCCGTCGGCTTTTTTGGCTTTGACCATCATGGTGGCGAACCAGTTCCGGTCATTAAGCTGGGCTTCGGCCTTTTCCGGGGTGACGCCTTTGGCTTTTCTCAGCTCATAGAACTGATCCACCAGGTCTTTGCGGAAAGGAGCGGTCCTGATATCCACCAGCTCGGCTTTGTCCAGATGCTTTAAGCCCAGCTCCTGAGCCTTCTTTTTAATGGCGCTTATGTCGCCTAAAATGACCAGATCGGCGAATTCCCGCCGCAGAATGTCATCGGCCGCCGCCAGAATCCGGTCGTCGTCGCCCTCGGGCAGGACTATTTTTTTCTTATTGGATCTGGCCCTTTCAATTAAGTCGTACTCAAAGCGTTTGGGGGTGACGACTTTGGGGGAAAAGGCCAGGATTTTCGGCGCCCATTCAGCCGGGATCCTGTCCAGATCGGCTGATTTAACCGCTTTGACTTCGGTGTTTTTCAGAACATCAACGGCCGCCGCCTCGCTTTCCTGGCCTTTGTCCACCAGAATAACGCCTAAGACTTCAGCCTGGCGTTCCAGAAAAATTCGGGCTCCGGAAGCGGCCAGAGCCGGTCCGCCGCCGGACAGGACCAGAACCGGAGCGGCCAGGTTAGCGGCCAGGGTTCCGCCTAAACCCTGGAGTTCAAAAGCCGCCAGAGGATCGGGATCTCCGCCTTCAATCAGGACAAACTCGAATTTTCCGGCCAGTTTGCTGTAGCGGGCCAGAATTTCTTCTATCAGGGAGGCTTTTTTGCCGGAATTGAGGAGGCTGACGGCTTCGGCGGCGGTTAAGCCGTAGAGATCCCGGGGCTCCAGCCCTAACTGACCGGCCAGCTCCTTGAATTTGGGGTTGTCAGGATTGGTTGTGATGGTCTGAAAGAAGCCGGGACGGCTGCCATGAGTCTGGCAGTAGGCCAGAAAGGCTTTGACCAGACTACTTTTATCGGCCGATGGGTCGGTTGAAGCGATGAAAACGTTTTTGGCCATGAAAAAACCTCCGGAGGGGGTCCAAAAAAAGAGTGTATTTTGGGAGAGATGAGTATTACAGAAACATAAACTGAAAATATTGATGAAAATAAAATCCTTACTCTAAAATTTAAGGCGAAACTAGCTTTTTACTTTCTGAACATAACTTGATGAATCCGGGTTCTCTGGCAGCATTGCTTTTAAACAGGAAAAGCCTTCAGCTTAATTAAAGCCGTTGTTTAAGAGCAGGTTCCGGCTCTTTTAGTCAGGCGGAAAAATAAAAATAGGTTCCGGACACGGGCAATATACCCCAGGAACCTATAAATGTCCAGACATCCGGGAGCCGGAGCCGGTATCGGGAAGCGCCTAAGCCAGAATTTTCCTTAAGGCCTTGATTAAGGCTTCATTTTCCGCAGGCCGGCCGCCGGTGATGCGGACATGGCCGGTCAGACCGAAGGAGCTGAGGGACCTGATAATTATGCCGTGGCGCAGAAGGGCGGCCTCCAGAGCCTCGGCTCCCATGGATACGGGGCCGGCCATGATAAAGTTGGCCTCGGTGGGGTGAACCGGCAGCCCTAAGGCCGGCAGTTCGGCTCTCAGACAGTCCAGACTGGCCCAGGTGGCCTTAAGGGTATTTGTCAGATGATCCCTGTCGTTTAAAGCGGCCTGAGCGCCGGCTTGGGCCAGAAGATTCAAGTTGAACGGCTGCCTGATTTTGTTGAGCGAACTGATAAGATCCGGGTCGGCTAAAAGGTAAGCCGCTCTCAGACCGGCCAGGCCGTAGATTTTAGAAAAAGTCCTTAAGACCGCCACCCGGCCGGCGGCCAGCAGTTTCCGGTAATCCGGCCTGGCCTGGCGGCTGAAATCAGTGTAGGCCTCGTCCAGGATTAAAATGGATGTCTCCGGCAGTTCAGCCAGAAAATCATCTATCTCTCCGGCCGTAAGCCAGGCTCCGGTCGGATTCAGAGGGTTGTCCAGAAAAACTAAGCGGGTGGCGGAGTCGGCTTTGGCCAGCATAGCCGGCAGATCGTGCCCGAATTTATCGGTCACCGGCACTTCAAAAACATCGGCGCCGGTGGCCTGGGCATTGGAGGCGTAAAGAATGAAACTGGGCCGGGACATGACGGCCGACAGCCCCGGACCCAGAAGGGCGTGGGACATGAGGACCAGAAATTCGGAAGAGCCGTTTCCGGCCAGGATATACTCAGGATCGATGCCCAGATGCTCGCTTAAAGCCAGCCGGAGACGCCGGGAGTCGGCGTCTCCGTAACGGCCTAAACCGGGCAGAGCGTCCTTAATGGCCGCCATGGCTTTAGGCGACGGCCCCAGGCAGCTTTCATTGGAGGCCAGCTTGATGACCCGGCTGAGACCCATGGCCTCGGCTACATCCTCCATCAGCCGGCCTGGGACATAGTTCGGCAGACTTCTGATGCACTGAGGCACTAAATCCAAAACTTTCAAGAAAAATACTCCCGGTTTTAACCCTGAACCAGCTGGTTGGTCAGATAATTAACCAGCTCTTTAAGCTTGCTGTCCTTTTTCAGGCGCGACTCCACCTGTTTAATGGTGTAGAGGGTAGTGGAATGGGAGCGGTGAAAACAGGCTCCAATCTCTTCCAAGGTCTTGCTGGTCAGAGTCCGAAGTAAAAACATGCCCATGGCTCTGGCTTCGTTCAGCTGCCGGCGGCGGGAAACTGAGGTGATTTCCGATTCCCCTAAATGGTAGTTCAGGCAGACCAGCTGAATGATTTTACCGGCGGAGAGGTCGTCATCAGCCGTATCCTGAACAAAGGACAGGCACTCTCTGGCCATCTCCAGGCTGACGGGCTGGTTTAAAAAACGGCTTTTGGCCGAAAGGGTCACTAAGCAGCCTTCCAGAAGGCGGACATCGTTTTGAATGTTGTCGGCTATGAACTCCAGGATCTGGCGGTCCAGCTTAAGTCCGGTTTTGTCTGCTTTCCGGTGCAGAATAGCCAGGCGGGTTTCAAAGTCCGGGGGGTTGATGCGGGCCAGAAGAGCTGAGTTCATCTTGCTTTTAAGCTGTTCGCTTAAGCCCTTCCCCAGGAATTTAGGTTCTTTGGTCGAAGTCAGAACGATTTTTTTGCCGTGGTTCAGAAGCAGTTCCAGAGTGTAGTTAAACTCTTCCTGGATTTTGGGTTTTCCGGCCAGAAAACACACCTCTTCCAGCATCAGAATATCGCAGTCTTTGCGGTACTTGAGCTTAAAATCGTCCATCTGCTGGTTTTTGAGGGAACAGACCATCTCAGAGGTGAATTCTTCGGCTGATAGATAATAAATGTTAAGTTCCGGATTCTGAGCCAGCGATTTCTGAGCTAAAGCCTGAACCAGGTGGGATTTGCCCAGACCGTGATCGGCGTTAAAAAACAGAATGTCAGTGCCCAGGTTTTCGCCCCGGGCAAAAGCTTGGGCCGCCTCGAAAGCCAGACGGTTGGGGTTGCCGGGAACAAAGTTTTTGAAAGTAAAGTCCGGGTTAATCCTTAAAGGCCCCTGGGTCTGCCAGATAGTTCTCTGGGCCGGAACCGAACGGACAATGCCGGTCTCCTGAGGTGCTGGAGCCGGGGGGGGGCTGGTTGGCGGAGGAGGCAGAACCAGTTCGAAACTGATTTCTTCACAGCCGTTTTTCTGGCATTCGCGGGCAAACAGGGCCAGAATTTTACTTTCGTAATGCTCCTGAACCCATTTAAGAAAAAACTGATTGGGAACTTCCACAATGACAGTCTGGTCCTGGCATTTGGCTTGGAGAGGTTTTATCCAGACTTTGAAAACACTGGGGGCCAAAGACCGGGCCAGTTCAGCTTTGACCAATTCCCACAAATCAGTCGGTTGAGGTCTGCTGCCGGAAACAGGTATCTGGTCAGAGTCTGGCCCGGAAGACTCAGAGGAGTCAGAAACCAGACTGTTTAAAACACAAATATCAGAATCCGGCACATTTTGACTTGTGTCCATGCGCTTACCACCAAAATCTGAATTCAAAATATTTAAATTTTCAACAAAAGCAACAGGAAGTAATTATCGAGCTGGAAAAAAAACTCAATCAGTAAACTCCATTCCAAAGGCTGTGGGTCAAACAATGGAGATACCTTAACCAAATATTTTTTCCTTGGCAAGACCTCCTGAAGAGCTTTAAGGCGGAGGTTTTGAACTTGTTTTATTGATCTTACATAACATATTGAAATCATTAAATAAATATTTTTTCCGGCGGATTTTCAAGGTGATTTTATCACCCGCCCGGAGTCTGCGAAATTGAGCTTATCAGGCAGGTTACCTCCTTATTGCGAAAAAATTACGGTTTTTTGAACAATTTAAAAATAGCCAGTATCTCCTGTTTTCTCACTGAATCTTGTTTTTCACTGAACAGGGCCGGCGGGGGGTTTTTCAGGTAAGTTGCCGGTTTTTATAAATAAAATTTTTTTAACTTTTTGCTGAAAGTTATTTGACCCGGGCCCGGCCGGAAACGGATAAAAAAATGAACCGGTTTATAAGCCTTTGAATTCAGGCGGTTTCTGGCGGGGATATTTCAGCCTGACCGGGAAAACCCCGGATCATTTACGGAGGACCTGACCGGAAAACGGCCTGGGCAGCGTAGCTGGGGGTTTCAGGCCGTTTTTTTGCTTTGCCCCCTGACTTCAGGCCGGACAAAGAAGAAATCAGACGGGCCGGACTGCATTCTTCCAGGCCGGTTATCTTCTGCCGGCCTGGAGAGAAAAAATCTTTTGAAAATAAACTCCTGATTTTATGGGGTTTTTAAGGTACTGTTCCTTCCCTCCGCCGAACCTCAAATCGTCTCCGGTCCCGGTCCGGCTATGGCCGCCGGCGCCCTCAGGGATTATCGGAGATGATTCCAGTCAGCTCCGGGCGCAGCCATTATTTTTGGCCCCCGGACCGGCTGAGGCTGCCGGAGGCGAAACAGTTTCCGGCCGGGTCTGGGATTTTAATGAAACGCCCGCTTATATTCAGATTCCAAAAGTATTTGAACGGGCCGCCGGGGGGAATTACTGACCTCTGTTAAGGCTCGGTCACTGACTAAGAAGGAAATTATAAGAATATACATTGGTATTTATTACATAATTTTACTATTTTACAGAATATTTACGAGGCAATAGATTTAAATAAAGAATCACAATTCATAAATTAAAAAGCCGGAAAAAAGGCTTGGATTAAACGCTTTTCAGCTTAAAAAAAATTTTGAAAATGGAAAAACCCCGGGAATCCTCTGAATAACCGGTCTGTTTAGTTTTTTTGAAGGCTGATTTAAGGGAGATTATTTTAAAATTAGCATTTAAGAGGTGAGGAAATTAAACAGATTAGTTCAGAGAATTGATTTTAGAGTAAAATCTCTGCCTTTTGGATCGGCAGACCCAGGGGGGTTCGGCTTAAGCCGGGAGAGACGTCAGAGGCCGGCCGGAAAGTTCAGTGAATGACTTTCTTAACGTGAAGCATGGCCAGGAACTGGTCGAATGCTTCCTGGTTTTTGAACTTGGACTTCAGCTCGGCTATCTGTTTCTCCAAGTCATCCAGGATGGTCAGATACAGTTGTTCGGCCTCAGCCCGGCCGATATTTTTAAGGCCGAGCAGCTGGTCACAGAAAGTGGGCGGATGGTCGTCGCCGTCAGACATATAACACCTGCAAAACGGTTTAGTTAGTGTTGATTATAAATCAGGAGGTCTTGACCACCTGAGCGGTTATCCGGCCCTGGGCCAGACGGATGTCCAGTAAGTCTCCCTCCGAGACCGCAGAGCTGGAACGGATGATTTCTCCCCGGGCATTGGCGGCCAGCGCATAGCCGCGGCTCAGTATGCCCAGAGGTGAAACAAGCTTCAGCCGGGAGCTGAGGCCGGCCAGTTCCCGGCGCTCATTAATAAGGCAGCGGGAGACAGCCGGCGGCAGAGCTCCCGTTAAAACCGCCAAATCGGAGCGGTTGCGTTTCAGCTTCTCAGCCGGGGACCTGAAAATCAGTTCCCTGATCAGGGACTTCAAATTCAAGCGCTGGATTTCCGGATACCGGCTGCCGGCTTTGGCCAGACGATCCGATAAGGAGTCCAGCCGCTGATGTTCCATAAAGATCCGGTTTTCAAAGCGGAATAGACGGCGGTTTAATGAGGAGATGCCTTTCCCGAGGCCGCCAAGCGTGCCCTCCAGACCTGATTTAAGGCGTCTGGACAAGTCCACTGTCTGCCTTAAGTATGTTTTCCGTTCCGGAAAGACCGCTTCAGCCGCCGCAGTGGGCGTAATGGCCCGGCTGTCGGCCGCCAGTTCGACCAGGGAAAGATCGGTGGAGTGGCCGACAGCCGCCAGAACCGGGACCCGGGAGGCGGCCACGGCCCTGACCAGAGCCTCTTCGTTAAAAGCCCAGAGATCTTCCAGGCTGCCGCCGCCCCGGGTGATGACGACCAGGTCGAATCCGCCCCACTGGTTAAGATCGGCCAGGGCCTGAGCCATTTCTTCGGCCGCTCCGGCCCCTTGAACTCTGACAGGGTAAAAGCTGACTGAGGCCGAGGGGCAGCGTTTTACGGCCGAGGAAAGAAAATCCAGGCGGGCGGCTCCGCCGGAGGCGGTCAGCAGTGCTACTTTCCGGGGCCAGAACGGGATAGGACGGCGGCGTTCAGGCTTAAACAGGCCTTCCGCCGACAGGCGGGCCAAAAGTTTTTCGTAGGCCAGACGGAGAGCCCCTTCTCCCTGGGGCTCAATATAATCTACAATAAGCTGGTAATCGCCCCGTGGCGGATAAATGGTAAGGACGCCTTTGACTAAGACTTTTAAGCCGTTGCCGACCGGTCCTCCGGCTTTAGGCAGACGGCTTCTCCAGATAACGGCCCTGACCAGGGAATGGGAGTCTTTTAATGAAAAATAAGTGTGCCCCGAACTTGGACGGGAGGCTCCGGCTATCTCCCCCGAGACCCAGACTGTTCCGATGTGCCGGTCAAAGGCGGCCTGAAGACGGCTGTTCAGACCGGTGGGGGTCAGTATTTCCCGCTGACTGAAAAGGTCAGGAGGGCGCGTTGCGGCCATGGTTATCCTGTTTAGCTCACGTTTTTTTGCTTTTTTGTCCGGTCTGTTCTAAATTGGAGAGCAGAATGGAACAGTTTCCGGCTCCAATTGGGAAAAGACCCCCAACTTTTGGGAATGAATCCGATTTTAAGAGTATACCTCATTTTTCCTGAAAGGAGGAAGTTCGATGAGTTTCAGGCGGATTTTATTGAGTTTTTTGGGCCTTGGGCTGATTTTGTTCGGGTGGACGGCTGTTCCGGAGAAGGCCGTTCCGGAACAGACCGGTTCAGTTCAGGGAATAACCGGAGATGCTCTGGTGGACGCAACCATCGGAGAGGCCAGTAACTTTATTCCGGCCCTGGCCAGCGATACTTCATCCTCTTCCGTCACCGGCCAGGTTTACAGGGGTCTGGTCCGCTTTGACAGGGATTTAAAGCTTGTCCCGGAACTGGCTGAGTCTTTTACGGTTTCCGATGATCAGCTGACCATAACTTTTAAGCTCAGGCCCGGACTCATGTGGCAGGACGGAAAGCCGTTAACCTCAAAAGACTGCCTTTTTACCTGGAAGCTGATGAGCGATCCCCAAACTCCGACGCCTTACGGGGAGCCTTTCACCCAGATTGAAAACGCCCTGACTCCGGACGACTTGACTTTCATCGTGACTTACAAAAGACCTTTGGCCAGAGCTCTGGTCACCTGGTCTTTTGACATTATGCCCAGTCACCTTTTAGAGGGCCAGGACATAACCGTAAGCCCGCTGGCCAGAAAACCGGTCGGCTCAGGCCCTTTTGAGCTGGAATCCTGGGAGGTGGGTCAGAGAATAATCATGAAGGCCAGTGACAAATATTTTAAAGGCCGGCCTTTGCTGGACCGCCTGATCACCAGGCTGATTCCGGATCCGGCTACCCAGCTCATGGAGCTGAAAACCGGGGCCATTGACATGATGGCCCTGACCCCGGACCAGTGGGAGGAAGCCCAAACCGATCCTCTCTTAAAAGAGAACTACAATTTTTTCCGCTATCCTGAGTTCGCCTATACTTATCTGGGCTTTAACCAAAAAGACCCGAGGCTTTCCGATGTCCGGGTCAGACAGGCTATTGCCTACGCCCTGGACAAAAATGAAATTATCGAAGGGGTGGTCTTAGGCTTCGGCCAGCCGGCCAACGGTCCTTTTAAGCCGGGCATGTGGGCCAATAACACTAAAGTCAAACCTTACCCTTATGATCCTAAAAAAGCGGCGGCCCTGCTGGCCGAGGCCGGCTGGCGGGATACGGACCGCGACGGCTATGTCGATAAAGACGGCCGGAGGTTTGTCTTAACTATTATGACTAACCAGGGCAATAAGGTCCGTGAGCAGACCGGTCTGGTCATTCAGGCCCGGCTGAAGGAAGTGGGGATTGAAGTTAAGCTGAGAATAATAGAGTGGGCCGCTTTTTTAAAGGAATATCTGGATAAAAAAGATTTTGAGGCCATCATTATGGGCTGGACTATTCCCATGGATCCTGATCTTTATGATGTCTGGAATTCCACCAAAACCAAACCGGGGGAACTCAATTTCATCTCCTACAATAACCCGGAAGTGGACCGCTTAATTGACGAGGGGCGCTTTACTCTCGAACAGGCCAAAAGAAAAGAAGCTTATGATCGGATCCAGGAGATTTTCTTTGAAGACGTGCCCTACGTCTTTCTTTACGTGCCGGACAGTCTGACTGCTGTGAGCAAGCGTTTTATAGGACCGGAAGTGACGGCGGTCGGGCTTGGGGAGAACCTGCCTGTGTGGTATGTGCCGAAAGACCGTCAGGTTTACAAGCTGAATTGACCTCGCTTTATCTGCAGCCGTATTGATGCGGCCGGAATAGAAAATTCTGCTAGTCGCATCAATATAAGCGGCATGCGCTTTTTTGCGCTTTGCGCAATTATAGCGCGAAAATATAAATTAATTTTTTGCAATATGAATTATAAGGACTGACCGGAGTATTCCGTATTCCTTCCGGTTGGTCTGAAAAATGCCTGTCCGCTCTGTTTGCCTGCTGTTTATTTTCAATTTCCTTATTCCTTTATAACCAAGAGGCCAAAAAAACGGCCGCCTTAAGGCGGCCGTTTAAAGATCAATATATCAGCCCGGTCAGGTTTCTGCCCGGAGTCTGGCCCGCTGCTCTTCCAGCATATAGTAGTTGATGGCTTTTTGGAGAGCGCGGGTTGCGTTTAGATCCAATTCGTGAAATTTGAGTCCCAGTTTAGCCATCTTATCGCCGGGGGTGTAATTTATCCGGACAACCTCAGCTTCACCGTTAATGGTGGTCTGGCCGCCGGCTGTCTGGAAGTTGGGAAAGAACAGAGTGAACCAAAGGTGCATGCCTAAGGTGGCTGCAGGCGGTGCGGGAACTCCTATGAGCACCCCGCCGGCTGAAAAGTCAAACAGCACGACCCGGCCGAAGGAGGGATGGGTCTGAATGCTTATATGATCATTGGAGACAATGGTCAGCCGGTAATCCATCCTGGCGTTGGTTTCATTGATTTCTCCAGGTTTGGGGGCTGAAAGGTAAATGGCCTGGACAGTTTCGTTCTCATTATATTTGTAGTCAGAAATGCCGATAATTTTGCCGCTCCAGCCCCAGCGCATCACTTCTCCGCTGACCGGCTCCCGGCCGACGAAAGTGACCTCAACTTCCCGTCCGACCATAGACCGGGTCATCAGCGGGTCGGTCTGGGACAGGACGAGATGTTTTTCGCTTATCTCATAGACAATCCCGTTCCGCACGTCAATACGGTCATTGATCAGATCCACATCCAGAATCAGATCAATGCGGGTGTGAGGTCTGAGAAGGCGATCAATAGACCACTGGGTCTTTTTAACTTCAGCCATGGGGGTCGCCCCTTACTGTATCAAAAATTGGGCCGGAAAAATCTTACCCAAAATAAAAAACACTGTAAATGTCTAAAGGAATCCGTCCTGAAAATCTCTCCCGCCTGAAGCCGGGGCATTCTGGCAGAGCCGGAAACGCCGGCTTTCCGGTCTCTCAGCGGACTCCTGGTCAGCCGGCTGACAACGTCCAATCATCCGCAGGCAGCAGCCTGCCCGCCGCCAAAACGTTTAAAGCGCCGGCCGGATCAGAGTTGTTTTCACCGCCGCCTTTAAGGCCTTTGAATTCAGCCCTGGTTTTACTATGATCTTCGCCGGCGGCGGAGACCGGCTTCATCTTAAGTTAGCGCTTGATATCAGCGGACACGGAAATGAAGCCCCTGTTCCGAATCGGAATGAGCCTCATCATATCCCAGGCCTCACGGCCGGAGTAGTACAGCGCTCCGGATAAAACAAAAACCTCAAATCGCCTGCCTGAAGCCGCGACCGGTCACAGGTCTGGCCAGCCTGAAGGCCGAAAATCAGACAATAACCGGACGCCTCTGGTTTTTAGGACCGGATTTTGAGCCAAACCAGACTTGACTGCCGCATTTTCCGCTCAAAATTATGCTGAGTCAAGCCTTTAAGTCCAAAAAAACTAGACTCCAAGTTCAATGAGTATGGATTATAACCAAAAAAAACCCTTGGCGCAAGTGTTCAGCCCCCGCCGGACTGACCGGAAACCTAAAACGCCCTCGGACATGGAATTTTATGTCCAGAGAGGTCTTCATACTTGACTTTGTTTCAGTATTTATTTACACTATCTTTAATATTTAAATAGTTTCCGCCAAAAGGGCTGAAATTATTTCAGGCCAGCAGATGTCAGAAAATTTCAGCTGATGTCCTCCAGAAATCAATATGCCTTAATTCTTAATGTAGCCAGCCGCCCGGTTTTGTGGTATCTTGCCAGGCAGGAGCGGACGAGCGTCTGATACTGTCTCACTTTGTATTTTAACATATATCCATAATTTCGGCAAAAACTCCGTTATTTTTTATTTTTCCGGAATGGTCCAGACGGTCGGGTGGCCGTTTTATTTTTTAATTCTCCTGTTTTATGGCTGTTGTCGTATTTTTTGCGATAATTTATCTGTTTCATATAAACCATCAGGCTGAATAGCAATAAATGACATGTATGAGGCATAGAGTATACAATGATCCGTTTTTTTAAAATTTTATCAATTTTCGCGGTGTTTTTTATGTCATCCCAGTTTTCGACTACTCCCGCCGTTTGGGGCGGGGCTGAAGACAGTTATGTCCTGGATAACGGCTTAAAGGTTATCCTGGCCCCTCAGCCGGGCAATCCGGTAATTTCAGCCCGAGTGGTCATTAAAGCCGGCTCGGCCAATGAAAACGGCCTTAAAGAGTACGGTCTGGCCCATTTGATGGAGCATATGGCCTTTAAAGGCACAGCCAAAAGGAAAGTAGGGGAGATCTCCAGTCTGGTCGAAACCAGCGGCGGCAGTATCAACGCTTACACCTCTTATGATGAGACCTGCTACCACCTGAGCCTGCCGGCCGAGGAAGCGGAGCTGGCTCTGGATATCCTGGCCGATCTGGTTTTTGCCCCGACTTACGATCCTAAGGAATACGCTTCGGAAAAAGAGGTGGTGGTCGAGGAGATTAAAAGATCCATGGACAGCCCTGATCGGGTTATGGCCGAAGAGTTCATGGAACGGGTCTTCAAGGACCATCCTTACGGTCACATGGTCCTGGGCTCGGCCGACACTGTCCGGGGAGTCAGCCGGGAGACGGCTTTGGCCTTTCACCGGAAACATTACCGCCCGGACAACGCTTTTTTGGTGGTCTCCGGCGGCCTGGACCCGTCCGCCGTCCGGGGCCTGGTCGATAAGTATTTTAAATCACTGAAAAAACCGGCCGTTTCTCTGCCGACTCCGCCTGCCAATACGGCCGCCGAAAACAAGGGGCCTGTTTTATCGGTCATGCCCAGCGAACAGGCCGCTTTTCCGAAGGTTTTAATCGGTTTCCGGACTCCCGGCGGCTCGGACAGCCGTTCCAACCAGCTGGACATGATCTCGGCTATCTTATCCCAGGGCCGGGCCAGCCGTCTTTACTCCCAGGTCAGGGTGGCCAAGGGTCTGGTGACCGATATTGATACCTACGCCATGACCCCCAAACTGGACGGCTGCTTTTATATCGGTTTTGAGACCGAGCCCGGGAAGATCCAGCCGGCTCTGGCAGCGATTATCGAAGAGCTGGAGGGTCTGGTAAAAAATCCGCCCACGGACGAAGAGATGGCCCGGGCCCGGGCTCTGACCGGCAAATCATTTCTGTTAAGCCAGGAAAGCGCCGAGGGCCAGAACGGCATCATCTCTTCTTTTGAGCTTCAGACCGGCGAATGGCGGCTTAAAGATGCCTATATCTCCCGCTGGAGCCGCTTGATTCCGGCCGATTTAGTCCATCTGGCCCGGGAGTTTTTTACTCCCGAGAACATGACGGTCACCATTATGCTGCCCAGGGAGGCCGCCCAGCCGGACCGGGACCAGCTGGAGAAGAGCTTAAAGCAGTGGTCTCTGCCTGAACCCAAAGGGGCCGGCGAAGCTAAAGACAACTATGAAACTTACCGGCTGGACAACGGAGTGGAGGTTCTTCTGCTGAGAGACGCCTCTCTGCCTCAGGTCATCGTCAAAGTACTGACCGTCGGCGGCCTGCTGGGCGAAGGGGAAGGTCAGGACGGTCTTTCCCATATTTTGGCCGAAGTCTGGCCCAAAGCCAGCCGGAAGCTCCCTTCGGCCGAAATGGCCAGAACAATTGAGAACCTGGGCGCCAGCATTGAAGGCTTTTCGGCCCGCAATTCTCTGGGGCTTTCCGGTTCATTTCTGTCATCCAACTGGGCTCAGAGCCTGAAACTGATGCTGGATCTCGTCACCGAACCGGCTCTGGCCCAGGAGAATCTGGAAGAAGTCCGGGAAGAGACGGTAGCAGCCTTAAAGCTTCAGGAAGAGCAGATGGCGGAGAGAGCTTTCCGTCTGGTCAGAAACGGTCTTTTCCGCGAACATCCCTATCACCGTAATAATCTGGGTCTTTTGCCTGCGGTTGAAAAATTTACCAGGGAAGACCTGCAGAAATTCTACGGCGAGCTTATCCGGCCCGAGAAGCTTTTAGTGGCTGTGGCCGGCGATATAGATCCTCAGGCTGTTTTGGATTTATTAAAGCTGGAACTGGGTTCCTGGCGCCCGGCCGGCAGTCCCAAAGCCGTGGTCATTCCCGAGCCGCCGGCTCCTTTAACCGGGACTTCCTTCGGCTCAGACAATTTGGACCGGGCTCAGACCCATCTGATTCTGGGCTTTTTAGCCGCCGGCCTGGATGATCCCGACCAGGCGCCTCTGGAAGTCTTAAGCGCCCATCTGTCCGGCATGGGCGGCATCCTTTTCACCCGCCTGCGCGATCAGCAGTCACTGGCCTATGTGGTATCCTCCGGCTACAACCCGGGGCTCTTGGTTGGGACATTCTATTTTTACATTGCCACCGATCCCCAGAAAACAGGCCAGGCCACGGCCGGAATTTTGGATATCATTGACGAGACTAAGGCCAATGTCATCTCCGGCGAAGAACTGGCCGGAGCCAAACGCTATCTGGTGGGCATCAAGAAAATTACCCGCCAGACCCTGTCCCACCGGGTTGACGAGTCAGTCTTCAACAAGCTTTTGGGTTTGGGCCTGGATTTTGACGCCAGGTATCTGAAAGCCATTGAGGCGGTCACCGCCGCCGATCTCCAGAGAGTGGCCCGGAAATACTTAGACCTGGACCGCGCCTTTTTCGGAGCCGCCGGTCAGGGCGAACCGACCGAGAAAGTCTGGGCTGACGTCAGGGCCCGGGTGAAAAAGTAGGTTCTTATTGGCCGGAAAATTATTTTGTCCGGCCAATAGGTTATTTTTTCTTACCATTGGGTTCAAAAGTGAAGAACCCGGAAGTTAATGCTCCAAAAGGCGATAATCTTTTAAAACTGGCCACAATAGATCTATTGTGATATAATAACTGAGGGTCATCCCTCAGGCTGAAAAAGAGGACAGCGGGGTTTTAACCTGGTATGAAAACCAAATAAAATCCGCTGTTTAGCTTAACAGATGTTTTTTTCTGTTAATCAGTCCTTTTCTGCTGAACCAAAAGGGAGAGATAAATTAAAAAAAGCTTAAAATTGGGCACATAAATTGCTAAAGATTTTCATGGGTCTTTTTAGAGCCAGAATGGCCAAATCTTCGGTCCAATTAGTTTTTCAAGGTGAACCCCCATGGATGTCGCAACCGTAATCGGCATATTGTCTTCAGTCGGCCTGCTGGTCATCTCCATAAATATGGGGGTCGGCGTCAGCGCTTTTCTCGATCTGCCGTCCGTTCTGATAGTGGTCGGGGGAACAGCCTGCGCCACCATGATTAATTACCCTTTACGGGATTGTCTCAATACTTTGGCCATTCTGAAAAACGCGTTTGTGACCAAAACCGTGACCATGGGCGACATCATTACCGGATTCATCACCTTTTCGGCCAAAGCCAGAAAGGAAGGCCTTTTATCCCTGGAGAACGACATTCTCGAAGTCTCGGACGAGTTTCTTCAAAAAGGGCTCCAGCTGACGGTTGACGGGCTGGAACCTCAGGCTATCGTGGAGATCCTGGAAACGGAGATAGCTTTCCAGGAGTCGCGGCATCGGCTGGGGGCCGATATTTTCCAGGCCATGGGGGCTTTTGCCCCGGCTTTCGGCATGCTGGGCACCTTAATCGGCTTAATATCCATGCTCCAGCAGATGGATGACCCGTCCGCCATCGGTCCGGCTATGAGCGTGGCTTTAGTCACCACTTTTTACGGAGCCATATTAGCCAATGTGGTGTTCGTGCCTATTTCCGGGAAACTGCGGGCCCGCTCCCGGGCTGAAACTTTGGTCAAGGAGCTGATTGTTCAGGGCATTTTAGCCCTTTGCCGGGGCGACAATCCCCGGATCATCGAACAGAAGCTTCATGCTTTCATACCTCCGACCGCCCGTATTTCGGCTTTCCGGTGACCGCCGTGGTTAAAAATAAACAGGAAGAAGAAGCCCCGGTCCAGGACTCGACCATGGTCTTGTTTACCTCAATTTCGCTGATACTCCTGACTTTTTTCATCATGCTGACCGCTAAGGCCAATTTTGATGAAACCCGCTACGGCAAAGTTGTCCGCTCGGTCAGCCAGACTTTCGGGACTGCGGCCGGTGGTCTTATTGCCGGCGGCTCCAGGGAAGGGCTGGCTGTCAATCAGGCCGATTTAGGCGGAAAAGGCGTTGTCAGGGATATGGAAATGGCCAAGATACGAGCCATCCTGGCCCCCAGTATAATGGATGACAGGGCCAGAATAGTTCACAGCAAAGGCCAGAGAATAATCTCCTTATCGTCCAATCTTTTATTTAACGGCGATTCGGCGGAAATCAGTCCCGAAGCCGAGGAAACCCTCCGATCCTTTGCCCGGATCATGCGGACTTCCCAGATACCTATTAATATAGAGGGGCATACGGACAGCTTTCCGCCCCAGACAGAGGGTCTGGGTGACAACTGGGATATTTCTCTGGAACGGGCCCTGTCGGTTCTGGAGTTTTTAGCCGGCGAAGGCCTGCCCCCGGGAATCATGGCCGCTTACGGTTACGGCGGGGAAAAACCCGTCGCGGCCAACAACACTCCGGCCAGGAGGGCCAGAAATAACCGGGTTGATCTGGTTTTAGACTTTTCAGGCACCGTCAGCGGCGCATTGAGGGACCTGGACGGCGGACAGAGGCTTTTTGACTTTGAGGGATTTGAGTTTATTCTGCCCGAACAGCCCGGCGGAGAAGAGGAGGTCTACTGATGGCCCGCCGGTCTGAGGACAGCTGCGACAGCACCACTCCGGGCTGGCTGCTGACCTTCTCGGACATGGTCACCCTTTTGCTGACTTTTTTTGTTTTAATCATTTCCATCACCACAACTGATCCGAAATCCCTGGCCGTGAGCGGTCAGGACATTGCTTTTTCCCAGGACGTTCCGCCGGATGACATAGGACCGGGCCTTCTGGATTTCAGCAATCCCATGCTCATTGCCCCGGTTGTGGAGATGATTGAAAACTTAAGCCGGATACCTCCGGATGTCATGCTGGATCAGCGGGAACTGAAAGCGGCTATTTTTCAGCTCGACCCCGCCTCCCAGCCTGACTATCAGGAACTGGAGCAGGAGGTCAGAGATTCCGTCTCCATTTTCCGCGACGAGAGAGGTCTGGTCATCCGCTGGGACAAGGCCGTCATTTTTCCGGAAGGCACGGCGGTTTTAAGGGAAGAGACTCTGCCGCTTCTTCAGAAGATGGCCTCTCTGCTGGCCCGCCTGTCCTGGCCGGTCAGCGTTGACGCCTACACCAACCCCGACTCCGAAATGGAGGGGGGCAGCTCCGCTTTGGCTTACCGTCTTTCGGCCCAAAGAGCCAGAGTAGTTATGGATTATTTTACAGGTCTGGGTCTGCCGGCCAGCCGTTTTCGGCTGGGAGCCTTCGGCGGCAGCCGGCCGGTGACTGCAGATCCCGCTCAGGGAGCCAGGAACAGCCGATTGGAGATCGTCATTTATCAGCCTCCTCAGAGTTCCTGGAAAGGATAGAAATTATGTCGGAGAAGAAAGCCAAAGAAACCCAGAAGGAAAGTCAGGAAGAGTCGCCGTCCGGCGGTAAGGGCGGCGGAATAATGAAGATTGTTATCATCGCCGTAGCGGCCATGGCGGTCGGCGGCGCCGGAGCCTTTTTTGCCTTAAAGACTTTCATGGCTCCGCCGGCCGCTCCGACTGTGGCCTCCGAGCAGCAGCCGGCCGCGCAGGCCGAACCGGATCAGGAAGAAGAGCCCATCGTTGCCCCGACTAAAGGCGGAGGCGAGGCAGGAGCTGCGTCAGGCGGCGGTCACGGCGGGGGAGGGGCCGAAGCCGGAGCTGCCGCCCCGGCGGCCGGGCCCATTACGGTGGAGCTGAAGCCTTTTACCACCAACTTAAATGAGCCTTCCGGCCGGCGGTTTCTGAAAGTTACAGTCGGCATGGAAGTGGATAACCAGGACGGGGCCGATGAGCTTAACCGCATGATGTCCGATATCCAGGACAGCATTTTAATGCTCCTGTCCAGTCAGTCGGTTGAGGATATCTCAAGCATGGACGGCAAGGAAAGGCTGCGCAGCCAGATTCTGAACCGGACCAATAACTTTATGAGTAAAAATAAGGTCAAAAAAGTCAAGTATTCAGATTTCGTTATCCAGTAAATCAGGGCCGTATTTTTCGCGGCCTGCCTTGAGAGTCGGACTATGGCCAAAATACTGACCCAGGAAGAGGTGGATGCCCTTTTAAAAGGCATGGGCGGCGGTGAGGTGGAAACCGAAACCAACAACACAGCCGATCAGTCCGGGATTACGCGTTATGATCTGACTAATCAGGATCGGATCATCCGCGGCCGCATGCCGACTCTGGAGATCATTAACGACCGTTTTGCCCGCTTCTTCCGTCAGACTATGTCTACGGCCTTAAGAAAAGTCATTGACATCTCGGCTTTTTCCATCAACATGGTCAAGTTCGGGGAGTTCATGCGGGGACTGCCGGTGCCGACCAGCCTTCATATATTCAAGGCGGAGCCTCTGAGAGGCCATGCCATTATTGTCATTGAAACCAAGCTTGTTTTTAACCTGGTCGACAGTTTCTTCGGCGGCAGCGGACGGGGCTATATTAAAGTTGAAGGCCGCGACTTTACCCCCATTGAGTCCAGACTGGTGACTAAAGTCATCAAAATGGCCCTGGACGATCTGGAAAAGGCCTGGAACCCGGTCCATCCCTTGACCTTAAGCTACGTGCGGGGCGAGACCAACCCCCAGTTCGCTTCGGTGGTGGCCCCGACGGAAGTGGTTTTGGTCGTAAAATTTGAGGTGGAGCTGGAACAGACTGTCGGGACTTTGATTGTCTGTCTGCCGTATGCCACCATTGAGCCCATCCGCTCCAAACTCTACGCCGGGTTTCAAAGCGATCAGCTGGAAGTCGATACGGCCTGGATTTCCCGTTTTATCGAACGGGTCAGGGAAGCGGAAGTCAATCTGGTAGTTGAGATGGGCCGGACAACCATTACGGCCGAGGAGCTTATGAATCTGGCTATAGGGGACGTGATCATGCTTAAGCACGATGTCCATGAGCCCCTGGATGTCAACGTCGAAGGTGTCCCTAAGTTTAAGGTCTTCATAGGTTCCTCCAGAGGCCAGAAGGCTGTCAAGATTCAGAGTGACATCGCCCCCCGTATCTGGGAGGATTAATTAGCCGTTAAGGCGTGCTTGGGAGTGACCCATGGCTGACGACAAACCCAATCTGACTCAAAGCGATCTCGACCGCCTGATGTCCGATGATCCCGGTCTGGCCCAGGACTGGGGCGATCCTGGTCCTACGGCGGTTCCGGCCGGCGAATCCGGACCGGGAGACAGTCCTTTCGGCCCCCCGCCTCCGGCAGCGGACGGAGCGGCCCGGCCTTTGGATTTTATTCTGGACATCCCTCTGGAAATTTCGGTGGAACTCGGCCGGACCAGAATGGTTATCAACGACCTTCTGCAGTTGGGCCAGGGTTCGGTTATCGAACTCAGCAAACTGGCCGGCGAACCTTTGGAGATATTTGTCAACGGCAAACTGGTGGCCAGAGGCGAAGTGGTCGTGGTCAACGACAAGTTCGGAGTCCGGGTCACGGATATTGTCAGTCCCATGGAACGGGTCAAGAGTCTGAACTGACTGACCCAGGAGAGATTATGCGCACTGTTTTACTGTGGGGGCTTATCGTCCTGGGAACCGTTTTTTTATCAGGTTCAGGGGCTGAAGCCCAGTTTGAGTCCGGCGAGCCGGTGACCTCAGAAAACCTGGAACCTCCTCTGCCGCCTCCGATTCCTCTGCCGCCCGGAGTTCAGACTCTGCCGCCTCCGCCCATAGGCGGAGTGAACGGTACTGTCCGGGATGCCGCCGCCCAGGCAGCTGATGAAACGGCCGGTCAGAGTCAGACCTCAGTCCAGACTTCCGGACCGCCTGCGGAACCGGTCAGCCAGCCGCCGGCCGCCTCAAGTCCGATCATTGCGCCGCCTGCGGCTGCGGCCGGTCCGCCCCAGCCCCGGTCAGCCGGTCCGGCTGTTCCGGTGCCGGCCAAATCAGACTTTTTCGCCGGTTTTGACGGCTCATCAATGAATCTTATAAAGGCCGCCGGGGCCTTTATTCTGGTTCTGGCCCTGCTTCTGATTTTTCTGAAACTTCTCAGCCGTGTGGTTAAGGGCCGGTCTTTCCGGGGCGATCAGACCTTTACTCTTAGGGGCACGCTGGCTTTAGATTCCCGCCGGTACCTGGCGGCGGTGGAAGTTGACGGACAGCTTCTGGTAGTCGGGGTGACCCAGGACAGGCTGACCGCTTTAGGGCAGTGGCCTCTGCTTGAGGAAGACGAGCCTTTCCGGGATTTGCCGCCTCAGCCTTTTACGGAACCTGAGGAAGTCAGACCGGCCAAACGGCCGCCTAAAACTCCCCCTGGCAAAAAGCCTAAACCGGCGCCGGCGCCGCCGGAAATATTTGAAAAGCAGCTACAGCCGGCCCAGCCGGTTCTGCCGGTTCAAGCGGCTCAGGCAGCTCGGGCCGTTCAGCCGACAGAGCCGATTCAGACAATAGAGACTCCGCCTCCGGCCGAACCGGTTCAGCCGGTTCAGCCGGTCCGGTTCCGCCAGCCCCCGGCCCCGGCAGTTCCGGCAGCAGTTCCGGACCTGGTCCGGCTTGATGAAAGCCTGAAAACAGAATCAGTCCGCCTGCCTGAGCCAATCGAACTGGAACCGCTGACTATTTTAGATCAGCGCCTCAGTTCACCGGTTTCCGGCCGTGAAGACGATTCTTTGTCTGATTTTACCCTGACCTTAGAGGATGAGCCGTTTACCGGCCCTGAGGCCAATGATGAGTTTTTAGATCTGGATCTGGACGTTCCTCCTGATCGCCGGCGTTAGATAACTAAGTTAATTGGTCAGCCGAAAATGAAGCAGAATTATTTCCGTAAAGCCTTTAAACCGCTTATTCCGGTTCTCCTCATCGCCTCGGCGCTCTGGGGCATTTCGGCCGCAGCTTCGGCCCAGACCGGGGGGACGGGCAATATGATCCCTATCCCGACCATCAGCTTAAGTCTGGATCAGGCCGATGACTCCGACCGTCTGGCCACGGTGATAAATGTCCTGTTTCTGCTGACTGTTCTGGCTCTGGCTCCGTCCATTCTGGTCATGATGACTTCATTTGTCCGGATTGTGGTCGTTTTCGGCTTTTTACGGCAGGCCATGGGCACCCAGCAGACTCCGCCCAATCAAATCATCGTCAGTCTGGCTCTGTTCTTGACATTTTACCTTATGCTTCCGGTCTGGCGGGATATTGAGAACCGGGCCTTCAAGCCCTTTATGAGTAACGAAATAACCCAGACGGAAGCCGTCAGCCGGGCCTTGGAGCCGGTCCGGGAATTTATGTTTCTCCAGACGAGGGAAAAGGATCTGGCTTTGTTTATGAGGATTGCCGGTGATCCCAAACCGTTGAATAAAGCCGAAGTCCCGACCATGAGCCTGATTCCGGCTTTTATTATTTCGGAACTTAAAACCGCTTTTACAATCGGGTTTCTTCTTTATATGCCTTTTCTGATCATTGACATGGTGGTGGCCTCAGTCCTTCTGTCCATGGGCATGATGATGCTGCCGCCGGTAATGATCTCTTTGCCGTTTAAACTCATGCTTTTCGTTTTAGTGGACGGCTGGAATCTTTTGGTGGGCTCCATTGTCCGAAGTTTCGGGCCGGTGGCCGGAGCCCCGGGATAGCTTCGGCTGGGATAACTTTTTTATCCGGAGCTCCGTAAATATCCGGCCTTCAGGCGGATGGAGGTGTCAGCTTCCGGCAGTACTGAAAGGAGAGGGTTTTGACAACAGAGTTTATTATTGATTTCGGCCGCCGGGCGATGGAGCTGATTTTAACCCTGTCTCTGCCTATGCTTCTGGTAGGTCTCGTTATAGGTCTGATGGTCAGCGTTTTCCAGGCCACCACGCAAATCCAGGAAATGACCCTGCAGTTTATTCCCAAAATAGTCTGCATTTCTTTGGTTTTAGTTCTGGCCGGGCCCTGGCTTTTGGAAAAATTAAGCGAGTATACGGAAAATATTTTGCTCCATTTTCCGGAGTGGATCAGGGCGGCTGAAGGATTGGCGACCCCGGGGCTTTTGCCTTCCGGACTGTAATTCAGGGGACTGCGGAAAAGGATTATGGGAGCTCCGGTCATAAATGCCGATGAGTTTTGCGCCTTTGTCCTGGTCTTTATCCGGCTGGCCACAGTGGTGGCCATGGCGCCTATTCTGGGCAGCCCCAATATCGTCACTGAGGCCAAGGTCGCTCTGGCTCTGACCCTGGCCCTGGTTATCGCTCCTTTAGTCAGCTACAGAGCTGAAATGATGCCCATGAACCTCTGGGACATGGCTGTCCTGGGCATCGGGGAGCTGATCATAGGTCTCGTCCTGGCTACCCTGGTCCGGCTGGTTCTGGAGACGGCCAACTTAGCCGGTGAATATTTAAGTTTTCAGATGAGCATGACCATGGTTAACCTGATGGATCCCCAGAGCGGAACCCAGGTGCCCATTGTTTCCAGGATGGTCTACATCCTGTTCGTTTTGATTTTTCTGTTTGCCAACGGCCATTATTTGGTTCTGAACGCTTTGGCGGACAGTTTTCAGGTGGCTCCGGTGGGTTTTTTGGTGGCCGGCCGGCCGGAGATTTTCACCGAAGTTATGAAGGCTGCCGGCCGGATGTATATACTTTCCATCAAGATTGCCGCCCCGGTTGTGGGACTTCTTTTCTGCGTCAAGGTCTCTTTCGGCATTGTGGCCAAGGCTGTCCCTCAGATGCAGGTTCTCTTTGTGGGCATGCCTTTGTATATTCTGGCCGGGTTGGCCTTAATCGGTTTTTCCATGGATTTCTGGCCCCGGCTTGTAGGTCAGGGCCTTTTTGAAGCCCAGGAAGCTCTGACCAGGGTCCTGGATATGCTGTCTCCTTTCAGGACAGGAAGTGCCCCTTGAGCGAAGACGCCGGCGAAAAAACCGAAGAGGCCACCGGGCACAAGCTCAATCAGGCCCGCCTCAAAGGTCAGGTTCCTAAAAGCCAGGAAATCACGGCCGCCGTGGTTTTGCTGGCGGCCGGCTTTTTACTGGTTATTTTGGGACCGATAGGCTGGGACAGGGTCGTGGGGGTTTACCGGCACATCTTCACGATGGCCGCCGCCAACGGCCATGAAGTTGATTTTCTGGAACTTTCGAGACTGCTTTTTAAGGAGAGCCTCATATTGATTCTGCCCCTGGCTTTAGGAGTACTGGCGGCCGGAGTGGCTGTCAATATCTACCAGCTGGGCGGTTTTATGGTCGTGAGTTCTTCTCTGGTCCCCAAGCTGGACAAGCTTAACTTTATCAGCGGCTTCGGCCGGATGTTCAAGATCAGAACTGTTGTCGACTGCATAAAAAGCATTTTTAAGATGACCGTTATCTTTTTGATGGGTTATCTGGTCATCCGCGATCATTTGGAGGAATTTGTCCTGATGGTGGATATGAATGCAGCGGCCATCGGCCAGCTGGTCCTGTCCATATCCGTGGAGATATTTTTTAAAACCTGCCTTCTTCTTCTGATTCTGGCTGTCATGGATTACGGCTACCAGCGCTGGCAGTTCATGCAGGATATGAAGATGACTAAGCAGGAAGTCAAAGATGAGTATAAGCAGATTGAAGGCGATCCTTTAATCAAAAGCAAGATCCGCCAGGCCCAGAAGGAGGCCAGCAAAAAGCGGCAGCTGAATGAGGTGCCCAACGCTGATGTGGTCATAACCAACCCCACCCATTTTGCCGTGGCTTTAGTCTACGATCAGTCCCAGGCCCCGGCTCCGGTGGTGGTGGCTAAGGGTCAGGATCTTATGGCCCAGCGCATCAAGGATATTGCCAGAGAAGCCAAAGTGCCCGTTGTGGAGAACAAGCCTTTAGCTCAGGCCCTCTACCGGGCAGTGGAAGTCGGGCAGGTCATTCCGGCCGAATTCTATAAAGCCGTGGCAGAAGTTCTAAGTTACATCTACAGGGTCAAGGGAAGGAAGAAACGTGGCTGACGGTTTTTTAGCCAGGTGGGGCCAGCGCATAACCAACAAAGGGGCCGGCGATATCATCATGGGCCTTGGGGTGGTGGGGATTATTCTGGTCTTCCTCTTCCCTCTGCCCACCAGCGCCATGGACCTTCTGCTGACCTTCAACGTAACCATGTCCGTCATCGTTTTGCTGACTGCCCTCTATACCTTAAAGCCGCTGGATTTTTCAGTTTTTCCTTCTTTGCTTTTAATTCTGACTCTCTTCCGTCTGGCCTTAAACATAGCCTCCACCCGTCTGATTCTGCTTAACGGCGACAAAGGAACGAACGCGGCCGGGGAAGTCATTGAGGCTTTCGGCAATTTCGTGGTCGGCGGCAATTATGTAGTCGGCATCATAATTTTTATTATCCTGGTCATCATTAACTTTATGGTCATCACCAAAGGTTCCGGACGTATCGCCGAAGTGGCGGCCCGTTTCACTTTGGATGCGATGCCCGGCAAGCAGATGGCCATTGACGCCGATCTGGCCGCCGGCCTGATTCAGGAAGCCGAGGCTAAAGCCCGGCGGGAAGTCATTGCCAGGGAGGCTGATTTTTACGGAGCCATGGACGGCGCCTCCAAGTTTGTCCGGGGCGATGCCATTGCCGGCATTTTAATCACCTTAATAAATATCATCGGCGGCTTTATTATCGGCGTCCTTCAGCTGGGCATGGCTCCGGCTCAGGCGGCGACCACTTACACCATTATGACTGTCGGCGACGGTCTGGTCAGTCAGCTGCCCTCTCTTATGATCTCCACCGCCGCCGGCATTATTGTCAGCCGGGCCGGTTCGGAATCAACCATGAGCCGGGAGTTCGCCTCCCAGTTCACTTTAAAGCCCGAGGCCCTGGCTCTGTCCGGCGGCGTGGTCTTTTTTCTGGGCTTATTGCCGGGACTGCCGACCGTTGCCTTCGGGCTGACCGGCCTGGTTATTTTGTCGATTTCCTACGCCTTGTACCGCCGCCGGAAAATAGCCGAAATTTTAGGCGCCCGGGGTAAAGGTCCGGCCTCCGGATCCGCCTCTTCTCCGTCCGGCAGCCCGCCGGGCAGTCCTCCGGGCGGCCAGTCCCTGGGACCTTTAACCGCCTCGCCGCCCGGAGCGCCGCCGGCCTCCGCCGCTCCGCCGCCTCTGGAAAAGGTGGAGGCTCTGCTGCCTCTTGACGTTCTGGAACTGGAAGTGGGTTACGGCCTTATCCCTCTGGTCGACGACGAGCAGGGCGGCGAGCTTCTGGAGAGGATCAGGTCCATCCGGCGCCAGTTTGCTCTGGAGTCGGGCTTTATCGTTCCGCCCATGCATGTCCGGGATAATCTCCAGCTCAGACCCGGCGAGTACGCCATTTTAATCAAAGGCACCGAAGTGGCCAGAGCCGAAATGATGATCGGCCATCAGCTGGCCATGAATCCGGGTGACGCCCGCAAATCCATAAACGGGATCACCACATATGAGCCGGCCTTCGGACTTCCGGCTCTGTGGATTCCGGATGAGCGCAAGGACGAGGCCCAGCATTCGGGCTGGACAGTGGTGGATCTGGCCTCGGTTATGGCCACTCATCTGACCGAAGTCGTCCGTAAGCACGCCGACGAGCTTTTAAGCCGCCAGGATGTCCAGAAACTGCTGGACGGCGTCTCCCAGTCCAATGACAAAGTGATCGAAGAACTGGTTCCCAGTCTTCTGACTTTGGGCCAGATCCAAAAGGTCCTGCAGAATTTGCTTAAAGAACGGGTCTCGGTCCGGGACATGCCTTCCATTTTGGAAGATTTGGCCGATCACGCGGCTTTGACCAGAGATACGGATCTTTTAACTGAGTTTGTCCGGCAGCGTCTGGCCAGAAGCATAATCCGCGCTTATGTGACCACCTCCGGAGAACTGCCTATTTTAACTATCGGGCAGGATATTGAAGAAGCCATGGCCCGCTCCATCAATGAAACCGAAAGGGGGGCTTATCTTTCTTTGGATCCCGACACCGGGCAGCGCATCGTTACAGCTATTTCCAATGCCCTGCCGCAGCTGACCAGTCAGAATCTTCAGCCGGTGGTCCTGTGTTCGCCCATGATCAGACGTTTTTTAAGAAAACTGACCGAGCGTTTCATTGAAAATCTGGTTGTTTTAAGCCACTCGGAACTGACCGGGACTACCCGTTTGAAGATCATCGGCGAGGTCAATTTCAGCTATGCGGATTAAAAGGTTCACCGCCAAGTCGCTGCCCGAGGTAATTCAGCAGATTAAGCTGGAGTTCGGGATGGGCGCGGTCATACTGTCTCAGCGGGAGAACCCGGAAAACGGCTGGGCGGAGGTGACCGCCGGCGTCAGGGAAGAGGATCTGCCGGAAAATGACAGGGAAAAACCGCCGGACATCCCCGAACCGGGCTGCCAGTCCGGAAAACCGGCGCCATCCCCGGAAACGGCCAGGCCTGTTTCCCCCGGAACTCCGCCCGGGACCGGCTTTAAGGCTTACCAGAAAGCTGTCCGGGAAAGCAGGAAAGCGAAATCAAATTCAGAGGCCGAAGAGGGAGCCGGTTTAAAGGCCGAACTGAAAGAGACCGTAAATTCCGGGATTAAGGAGATCCGGGAACTGATCCTGAATCTGGCTCACCGCCAGAGCCTGTCCGAGAAATGGCGGGATCAGGCTGAACTGATAAAATTATACCGCTGCCTTTTAAAAACCTCCTTAGAGCCCGAACTGGCCAGGGATCTGGCGGAAAAGGCGGCCGAAAGTTCAGCGGCCTGGGGCGGGGATCTTCTCAGCCAATTACGCCAGACGGTCCGGCCTCTGGTAAAATGCCGGGAAGGGGCATTGCCCAGGATTTTAGCGATACTGGGTCCCAGCGGTTCGGGCAAAACGACGGTTCTGGTGAAACTGGCGGCTCTGGCTCAGAAAAGGGCTCTCAAAACCGCCGCCATTACTCTGGACACCCTCAAGCTCGGAGCCGCCGGACAGCTGGCCCAGTACGCCCGGATTATGGGCATGGGGGTTAAAGCCTGCCAGAGCCGGGCCGAATTTGACGAAGCCAGGGAGATTTTCGGGTCAGCCGATCTGATTTTGGTGGATACATCCACCAGGGATTTTTTAGGAGACCGTAAATCGGCTCTTTTGGAAGGTGCCGAGGCCCAGACTCTTCTGGTTCTGCCGGCTAACCTCAAAAGCGAAGATCTGATCGACATTTATCAAAGGACCGCAGGACCGGATCTCTGGGGTCTGGTCCTGACCAAACTTGACGAGACCCGGACTTTAGGCAGCTTACTGAATCTATTCATAAAGGTGAGTCCCGCTTTGGGTTTCTTTTCCACCGGCCCCAGAATCCCGGAAGATTTTATTCCGGCCCAGGCTGATAAGTTCCTGGATTTGTGGCTGCGGCCCCCACTGGAGGAAGGTTGAGCAATGAGCGTTTCGAAACCGGCGAAAAACAGGCCAGAGGTGAAACCTGTCCGGGTTATGGCTGTCTCCAGCGGTAAAGGCGGAGTGGGCAAAAGTAATCTGACTTTGTCATTGGCTCTGGCCCTGGCGGCTATGGGGAAAAAGATCCTTATCTGGGATGCCGATCTGGGCCTGGCCAACACCGATGTTCTGCTGGGTGTCCGGACCAAGCATACTATCCACGATTGGCTTAAGGGCGACAAGACCTTAAAGGAGATCATCCTGAAAGGTCCTTTGGGAATTCAGATTCTGCCGGCCGCCAGCGGAATTCTGGAATTGAACGAAATAAGCGAGTCCCAGAAGGCCCGATTAATTTCTGAGTTTGAAGAGTGGCAGGAAGAGCTGGATTTTCTCTTAATAGATACGGCGGCCGGCATCGGACCCAATGTCATATTTTTCAATCTGGTGGCTCAGGAACATATAGTGGTCGTTACTAACGAGCCCACTTCCTTAACCGACGCTTACGCTCTGATTAAAGCCCTGAGCACTGAGCACGATCAAAACCAGTTCTATATTCTTCCTAACATGGTTCCGGGCTCTAAGGAGGCCAGGGCCATATTCGAACTGATCAGCAATGTGGCCGGTCTGTACCTCTCCAAAGTTTCTTTGGATCTTGTCGGCTTTGTTCCCTATGACGAGGCTGTGCCCAACTCGGTCCGCAGTCAGAAGCCGTTTTTTCTGAATGATCCCAATTCCGAAGCTTCCGTTAAGATTGCTGAACTGGCCCGTTATTTGGTTCATAAAACCCCGCCGGAATTCGGGGGAGGGGGACTGGTCTTATTCCTGAACCGCTTAGTGGCCAGCCAGCGGAAGGTGGACTGATGACCGTCAATTCCACATATGGGCCTAACGGACAGGTGGAAAAAGGTCAGTGGCACGGTTTGTCCGCTGAGGAACGTACTAAGTACGTTGAACAGTACGCGCCTTTGATCAATTACATAGCCGATCGGCTGTCGTCACGTCTGCCGGCCCATGTCAACAAGGAAGATCTCATCTCTTCCGGGGTTCTGGGCCTGATTGACGCCATTGACAAATTCGACCCCGAACGGGGGATTATGTTTAAAACCTACGCCGAATTCCGCGTTAAAGGCGCCATGCTGGACGATCTGCGGAATATGGACTGGGTGCCCAGGACAGTCCGGCGTAAGACCAATGAGCTGGAAAGGCTGTGGCGGCGTTTGGAAGGGGAGCTGGGCCGTCCGCCGTCTGATGAAGAGTCGGCTGAGGCCATGGGGCTCAGCATCGGCGAATATCTTCATCAGCTTGATGAAGTTTATATGGTTAACATGCTGGACCTTGAGGCTTTCAAGCTGGACACTCCGGGACACGCTAAAGAGCATGCGGATATTTATAACATCTTAGCCGATGAAAGCTCACCTGACGCCTTGACTGTTTTGGGCCAGGAAGAGGTCAGGAAGGTTTTGATAAAAGGGATTGATACTTTGCCGGATCGGGAGAAAATGGTCGTCACTCTTTATTACCATGAAGAGATGACCATGAAGGAAATCGGGCAGATCATGGGATTCACCGAATCAAGGATAAGCCAGCTGCATACAAAAAGTGTCATCCGTCTGCGCGGCTTCATTAACAGATATTTTGAGTCCGTAGGCCAGAGCTGAAATTAGGCCAGCCGGGCAGAAGGGGACGGAAATTGGCTGACAGCCCTGAAAAACCCGAAATCATTGACGACTGGGACAGTCTGCCTTTAGATCCCAATGCCGATGACTGGGATGATATCCCGCCGCCCGCCGCTGCCGGGACAGGGGAAAAGGCTGTTTCTGAAACGTCTGAGCGGGTTCCCGCCCAGCCCGGAACCCCTGAAAAAGCTCCTGATGACTCCTTCGACGCTGTAACCGACGAACTTCCCGACTGGTCAGAGCTGCCGCCGCCGGCTCCGGAAGCCGGAAAAGCGACTCAGAGCAGCGGGGATTTTGATGAAGGCTTTGGTGAGGACAGTGATGAGTTCTTAGATCTCTCGCCCCTGGAAGCGGAGGATGAGGCTTATGAAGCGCCCAATGAAGCAAGCGGGGGCAATGAGCTTTCAGCTCAGGAGGCCCCGCCTCAAATATCCCAGCCTGATGACTCCTGGGACGCATCGCCTGCTGCAGCGGCAGCGGAGGAAGAACCGGCTCCGTCCCAAGCCGCCCGGAACCAGCCGCTAAAGGCTGATGACTCCTTGGACTCTATGGTCGCCCCGACAATTCCGGATGATGAGATAACTGAAGTGGAAGTCAGTCCGGCGGAACAGGCGTCCGGTTCAGCCGATGAGGCGGACAGTGATTTTGATATTCAGGGGGTGGAGTCCGAATCCGGCGCTGAGAAAAGCGACCAAAAAACGGACCAGCCGGCCTCGGAGAGAAAAGAGGCAGCGCCTTCAGATTCTCCGGCCGACGATCAGAACAGAGACGAATTTCTGAAAAGTTTGGCTGATACTGAAGATGAAAATGTTCCTAAGAAAGTGGAACTGGATCTGGACGGGATTTTTGATGAAGCCAAAAGGGAAGCTGATAACTTAAGCCCCGAGGCCACCCGTCTTCCGGAAGAAGCCCCGGTTCAGGCCGGGGCTGCCGCTGAAGATGTTCCGCTGCCCCCTGTTGACAGCACTCACCAAGTCGTCAAAGTTTCCAGGTATAAACTGGGCATTTTTATCGGCGTCATCGCTGTGGCTCTGACCGGACTGGGTTTTGGCGTGTACAAGATATTCTTTAATAAACCGGAAGTTCCTGTTCAGGCTGAATCATTAGTCATTATGGACGATCTGGCCTCAACTCGGGAAAAGGTTCCCGGAGTTTATCCCTTAGAGCGGTTTTATATCAGTCTGGGCCAGGAATCGGAGCCGGACAAAGTAGTGGCGGAGATGGAGATTATTCTTCACTATCAAGACGATTTGGCGGTGGATGTAATCAAAAACGAAAATATCGTCATCCGGGATCTGATTTTCCGCGTGACCAAGTCCATGCCGCCAACAATCTTAAATGATTTGGATGAACGACGGCAGCTGCAGGCTAATCTGCTGTCCACTTTAAATAATCTGGATGCTTTCCATAATGATCCGGAAAATCCGGTCCTGACCTACGTTCAAATCAGCTTGCTGAAGAGACGATAGAAGCCAAGGGGGTAGAAATAATTTTTAGAAAGAAGCTAGTCGTCCCTGAAAAACTTTTTGGATCGAGTCAAAAATCTGGTAGTGTAGACCTTGTATTAACAATAATTTTTTTCAATCAATTCCCCAAAAGTCCAGACATGATCCGTCAGCTTTGCCGCCATGGCAGGAGTCGTTGAGATTTTGTCGGCATATTCAGTCGTCCCTGAGAATCCTTTAAGTCATTGATTTTACTTCTAAAATTTGAAAAATCCTAGCCTAAAATCGACCGTGTATTGATTATAATCTCCCAATACCCGGTCGAAAATCCATTTTTTTATTCCTATGATTTATACAATAATTT
>JAISEL010000127.1 GCA_031264185.1 Deltaproteobacteria bacterium | reverse complement strand
GAAGACGGCCTGACCATCCTCTTTACAACTCATCACCCTCATCACGCTCTGGCTGTCTCAGATCAGGCCCTGCTGATGATTGACGCCAGTAAATACCTCTGCGGCCCGGCCCGTGACGTTCTGACCGGCGACAATCTGGAGAGTTTGTACGGTCTGCCTTTGAAGCGCCTGGAGTATGAATATAACGGCAGCCGTTACGCCACTCTGGTTCCGGTTTTTCTCCAAAGAGATCACGCTAACGGATAAGAGATTCAGACGGACCTGGAAAAATTAAGGCTGCCAGGGAGAAGATTAGGCATGGAACAAATTTGTTGTACGCACTATAAATTACAGTGGATTGAATGATTCCACTTTCCATGGAATTGTGCAGCCGTAATTCGGATCAGGAAGCCTTGGCCTTGCTGAAAGGTTGTGCATCGTTTGCGCCCATCCCCAGGGCTCAGGGAATGGATTGTCAGGAAAGAAAAGTATCCATCAGTTTTTCGGTTCGAGCCTACTGAGCCAATGAAAGAGAACTGTCAGAGGGCCGGCATAAAAATACCTGAAGAAATAAATTTACCTGCCAAGGTCCTGAGGCAGGAAAAATGGCCGGGAATTACGAATTATTTCAAGCATAGAACAATAAACTCTCTGTATTTAGGTATCATTGCAGTTAAGCGGTTAAAAATATTGATGGATCGTGATGACCCGGCCGAGAATCATAAAGTCCTTAAAACGGCGTACAATAGATTTGTATTGCTGATTTTCAGGGCTAATCAGGAAGCAGTTATCCAGCCGGTCAATCGGTCTTAGATGCCTGAAAGTGCATTGTCTGGTGTCTATTTCTGTACAGGCCATGCAAATATGTCCGTCGATAATATTTTTCGGGTCATTGTCTGTCAGGTCGACAATGACTGTACTGTTTTTGGCAATAATCCGTTCCATGGAGTTATCAATGACCTTGAAAGCCTGAAGACCGTAGGAGGAATTCCGGCGGAGACTTAGGCAGTGAATCGCAATCTGGCTTGCTCTGACACGGTAAAGTATCTGGACTAAGTTGTCCGGTCCTAAAGTCAGGTGGTCAGAATAGCTCACAGGCAAAAAGCCGCTTTGCGTTTTGTCTGGTCTTCTCCTGCCCGGCGGCAGTTTAAAAGATCATTGAGACAGGGAGCGGAGATGCCGAGTTTGGCGGCAAATTTTCTTTGGGACTTTTCCTGACGGACAAAAAATTTGAGAGCCTCTAAAAAGGCTTGATAAACTGACTCCATTTACTTCCAAACCTCATTGACTTCAATACGCCCACCTTGAGACGAGCGTTAAATTATGGCGAAGGCGTTTCTGCCAAAAGATCCTTAAAAGATCCGGTCCAGGCGGCAGAGGGCTGGGGCGTAATTCACTGTGTTTTGGACTTATAAATTTGTATGAAGCATAATTTTATACTTTATTCTGCTTTAAAGTATACTTTATGCAAATTAAATATCTAAATTTTTGATCAATTTTTATTGATGCCTTCGCAAAAAAAATCCTGCTCTTAGAAGTCAAGCCAAAAAAGATAATGATATCAAATAGTTATAAATGAACCTTTCTAAAAACGGACTTTTTACGAGGCCGTCCTTATTGAGTTTTTTGGTCGATCAGCATCCAGATACTTTTTCAGCTATTGAAGTGATTATATTCTGATGCTGGGAACCAATGTCAAATTTACGTTTTTTATGGGAAACAGGTGACTGATAAATAATCAGCAGCCTTTAAGACAGTAGAATTCAGGGTCAGCTCGGCTGAAATAATTTTTCGGGCTGAAAATGTTTCTTAAATTTACTGCAATTATACGATATCTGGAAATAGGGAGGCCTTGAGTGTTTTTTGGCTTAATTATCTTAAAATATTGAATTTTAAAGCCAGTCTCGTCTTAGTCTTTTGGGCATTATTTGGATTTTTTAATCTATATATAGATTTGTATTTTTATGACCTTATGACCTTGAATCAGAAATTGCGGTCGGGCTCACTTAAATATTCGGAGGTTATTTTGATGCGATTTAGGAGTAATTTTTAGATTGAACAAAACGAGGAAAGCCTGTTGCTGCACCTTTTTATGATTTTTTTCTGGGACTGGGCAAAGGCGGCCGCAGGTCCAAAAAATACCAGTGTAAAAAATATATGGATCAGGGCCGTTATTTAAGACTGGAACGGATGCCTATATCCGGCAGCTTCCGGTTCCAGAGGTATTTTCAGCTGTAAAAAAAATAACGGCCCAGCGGCCGGCTTAAGGCCCAGGCGGGTTGGGTAAATGTCCAACGGTCAGCTTAAGGCCCGGCTGCCGGCCTTAAGCCAGGGCGGTTTTGAGGTAATTAAAAATTAGCGGCCAGGCCTCCGCGATAGATGGGTGATCGGGGCCAGGATTTTAAGATTGTCTCTTAAACCCGGGCTCAAATAAATCATCTGAGGGCCAGTCCTAGGATTAGGGCTAAAGAATTGGCCGCATAGAGCTTACGGATGAGGTGACCGTGCTTGTCAAGTTCCAGCCAGTTCCCCACAGTTTTGAAACGCCGGCAGGCCGCCACATGGAGAGGAATACTCAGTAAACCCAAAAGGACCGGCCACTCCACCAGACGGGCTAAATAGACTGTAATCATAAGGAGCCATATGAAAGGCCACCACAGAAGATAGACCAGGCAGGAGCGGTCTTTGCCCAGAACCACAGCTAAAGTTATCTTGCCGGACAGTGGATCTGTTTCTATTTCCGGCAGGCTTTGATAGTAAAGAATTCCGGCCACCATGAAGGCGATAATCAGGCCTAAGGCGCAGGTCTCCCGGATAAAATATCCGGATATGGCCGCCTGAGTGCCCACGGTCATAATAAGACCCATGTTAATGAAAACCGAAAGCTCCCCTAATGCCCGGTGACCGTATTTAACGGGCGGTGCCACGTAAAAATAACTGGATAAGGCGGCTATGGCCACCAGACACCAAAGAGCTATGTTTTTACCGACAATTATAATTCCCAGAATAAAAGACAGGCTGTAACAGATGAAAAGAGCTGTCTTTATCTGTTTGGGGGAGATGACACCATCCTGAAGAACCCTGGTGCCGCCGATAGTGTTTTGGTTATCGACGCCCTGAGTGTACTCAAAATAGTCATTGGCCAGATTTGTAGCCAAATGGACTGAAAACGAGGCCAGTAAAATAATAACAAAAAGACCAGGACTGGAGGTGCCGGTTAGTTTATAGGCCGCTGTGTAGCCTAAAGCCAGAGGGAAGACGGTGGCAATGAAAAAAGGCGCTCTGGAAGCCCGGAGCCAGATTTTTAGCCATTCCAAAAGAGTTCTCTTCCTGTTATTCCCGGCAGCCTGGGCCTCTGATTTTTCCGGGGACCGGCTACTGAAAACAGCCGAGCTAATAGCTTCGGAGTCAGTCTCCGGCTTGGCTTGGGCTTTTGGTCCGTTTCTATCAGCTTTATCGGATAGGTCCGGATTTTCGGGCGAAAGTTCCGGTTTTTTGGCTAACCCGAGCAGATACTCCGGCGGATTTTCGGTATCTTTTGTCTCTGACGGAAGATTCTGAGTGTACTGGGCGGTTTGATTCTGGTTATTCAGATTATGATCAGAAAGATCAGAGTTATTATCAGTCACTTGCTCTCCCCAAGAAATAGCGGCCGGAAAACAGAAAGAAAAAGACAGAAAAGGCAGAAAATCTGTCCAGGAAAAAACAGCACGGTGACCTGGAAAATTGACCTGAAAATCTTGATCGACCAAAGACAGAAAAAGACTGTAATGAATTTAAGGTCTGAATAAGGCCAAAGCGGCCTCAGCCAGACCGTGACTGTCTAAGCCTAAACCAATTCTCTGCTGGACTTGGGTGGCCTGGTTCACCGGGTCATCGGTCATGCCCACTGCTCTGACCACTACCGGCGGGGCGGCTAAAGGTCTTTGGGCCAGTATTTCCGAGACAGCCCCAAAAAGACCGCCGGTCAGACTGTTCTCTTCAGCTGTCAGGACATGGCCGGTGGACTCGGCTGATTTAATTATCAGAGCCCGGTCAATTGGTTTAATGAATCTTAAATTAATAACTTCGCAGCTTAAACCTTTGGTCTCTAGAATCAGGGCGGCCTCATAAGACGGCCAGACAGTCTGGCCGAGGGCGATAATGGTCAGATCGCCCCCTCTTTTTAAGATTTCCCCCTGACCCGGAGTCAGGGGCCGAGGCTCGGCCGGCCTTGGCCTGCCGCTGACCGGACCTCGGGGGTATCTGACAGCCACCGGACCGTCTACGGTTAAGGCCAGTTTCAGCATGGCTTTTAGTTCATGCTCGTCTTTTGGAGCCATGACCGTAAAATTGGGCAGCAATCTTAAAAAAGAAAGATCCAAACCTCCATGATGGGTCGGACCGTCCTCACCGACTAAACCGGCCCGATCCACGGCCACAATTACCGGCAGATTGGATAAAGCCACGTCATGGAACAGCTGGTCAAAAGCCCGCTGAAGAAAGGTCGAATAGATGGCCACTACCGGCCGGTAACCGCCGGCCGCCAGTCCGGCGGCAAAAGTTACCGCGTGCTGCTCGGCAATGCCAACATCAAAAGCTCTCTGGGGATACTTAAGAAAAAAGTCCTCCAGCCCGGTGCCTTGACTCATGGCGGCGGTAATGGCCACTAAATTGGGATACTGGGGAGCCTGTTCCAGTAAAAACCGTCCGAAAACCTGGGTGTAGGTGGCCGGAGGAACCGGACTGACCTTAACTGGAACCGGCTCTGATTCAGGCTTTTTTTCTTCCGTGGTTTTAGCGGCCTCTTTTTTGGTCCGGCCCAAACCGTGAAACTCCAGAGGGTTCTGTTCGGCCGGGGGATAGCCTTTGCCTTTGGTTGTCAGGACATGGAGTAAAACCGGGCGGTTTAAATTTCTGACCTGATGAAATGCCTGGATTAATTTTTCCAGATCGTGTCCGTCAATGGGGCCTAGATACTTGAAGCCCCAGCAGGCTAAAAAAGAATTTGGAGAGACTAGAAAGCCTTTCAGGGCTTCCTCGGCCATTTGAAACCGGCGGATAACTCTTTTGCCTCTCTGGGGCAGGATTTTTTCTAAGGTCTTTTTAACCCGGTCTCTTAAATACAACAGTTCCGGGGAAGTCATCTTTAAAGACAGGTACTGGCTGATGGCTCCGACATTGGGGCTTATTGACATGCGGTTATCGTTTAAGACGATCAGAAGATCTTTCTGAAGGCCGCCGACATGGTTGATAGCTTCCAGCGCCATGCCGCCGGTTAAAGCCCCGTCGCCGATGACCGCTACCACTTTCCGGTCAGTCTGGCCTAAAAGGTCCCGGACCGCCGCCAGTCCGGCGGCCGCTGAAACAGAAGTTGACGAGTGCCCGGTATTAAATGTGTCGTAAGGACTTTCTTCCCGCTTGGGAAAGCCGGACAGACCTCCGGCCAGCCTGATCTTAGAAAACTGCCCGGCTCGGCCAGTTAAGAGCTTGTGGGCATAAGTCTGGTGTCCGACGTCAAATACAATCTGGTCGTAAGGGGTATTAAAGACATAATGAAGAGCGATAATTAGCTCCACTGCCCCTAAAGAGGAGGCTAAATGGCCGCCGTTAGAGGTGATAACCCGGATGATTTCCTGGCGGATCTCTGCGGCTAGTGCTTTCAGTTCCGGCAGAGTAAATTCACGGATATCTGCCGGAGAACTGATATCGGTCAGCTTCAAAGTGGATTCGGGGGGGAGCATGAAACAGAAGGCCTTTTATTGGGTTCGTCAGTTAGAGCGCTGGATCATGACTTTAAGCAGCCATGGCAGTTTCTCCGGAGAATAGCGGACGGCTATTTTTTCGGCCTGAGTCAGGAAATGAAAGGCCAGTTTATCTGCTTCATCCAGACCTATGGCTGCCGGGGCAGTGGTCTTGCCTCTTTCGGCGTCAGAACCGACCGCTTTGCCCAGTTGTCCGGGATCCCCGGTCTGGTTTAAAACATCGTCCTGGATCTGAAAAGCCTGGCCGGCAAATAGGCCTATCTGCCGGAACCGGCCGGCGGTTCTTTTATCGGCTCCGGCCAGAGCAGCTCCGATGCCTAAAGAAGCGGCCATGAGTTCGCCGGTTTTTTTTCTTTCCATACTCAAAATCCGGACAATGTCGGGGGTCTTTTTTTCAAAGGCCAGATCTTCCGCCTGACCGCCGACCATACCAAAAGGGCCTATAGCCCGGGCTAGCATAAAGATAGAAGTTGATACCCGGTCTTTCCAGGCCGGGTTTCTTTCGCCCATTTGAGCCAGAGTCTGAAAAGCCAGACTTTGAAGAGCGTCTCCGGCCAGAATAGCCGTAGCCTCGTCGAAAGCTAAGTGGAGTGTCGGCCTGCCTCTTCGCATATCGTCATTGTCTAAAGCCGGCAGATCGTCATGGATTAAAGAGTAGGCGTGGATCATCTCCACCGCCAGGGCGGCGGGCAGGACAGTTTTTTCTTTTTCGCCCATAGCCTCGGCTGCAGCCAGAAGCAGTAACGGCCTGTATCTTTTGCCTCGGCCCAGCAGACTGTATTTCATGGCCTCAATTAACCGGTCAATCTCCGGTGATTTTTCGGCCAACGGCCTGGCCAGGCATTCTTCCAAGGCCTCGTTAATCAGGGAGGAGGCGGAGATAAACCACTTCTGGAGCTTGGAATCAGGCATGGCAACTCTTTAATCAGTCAGACCGGTACTCACAGAGGTCTGCTGGCCGAAGGCGTAATTGTCAGAAATTTAGATCATGGTTAAAAAAGCTGTCATCATCCCGGCCTTCATCCTGGGGGGCCGTGGCTTTGGCTAAAGCTGGCTCATCGGCCAGGGTCAAAGGTTTAGAAGAAGGCAGTCCGTCGGGGCCTTTGGTTAAAGTCTCCAGTCTGGCCTCGGCTGAGTTCAGTTTTTCTGTCAGCTTATTACTCAAAATAATCCCTTCCTCAAAAGCCGACAAAGCCGCATCCAAGGTCAGTTCCTGGCTTTCCAGGGCGGAAACCAGTTTAGTCAGACGCTCCAGGCCGGCCTCAAAGGACTCTTCGGTCTGAGAACTGCTCTGGGTAAGTTCTTTTTTCATCTTTGTTGTTCCACCAAAGGTTCAGCTTTACCTATGGACCCAAACCCCATAGATTTTCAGGCCAGTTACTGGCCGCCAAATGAAAGCCGGAAAAAATATCAGGCTGTTTAAGACGGCCTCGCAAAAAGCCCGTTTTTTAGAAAATTAGATTTATAACTAATTAATATCATTACATTTTTTTAGCTCAACTTCTGAAAATAGGCTGCTTTTGCCGTGAATCGGACAGCATGTTGTCTTTTCCGGTATTTTGCTGTCCAAATATTGGCGTACTAAGCCGCAGCTAAAGGCCTGACTCATTGTTCTGGGGTGAAGACCTGGCCTCATGACAGTTTGCGAAGGCATCATTTAAAGGCCGATATAAATAAAATACTAAAAAAACTAAAATATTGAAATTACAGAAAACAGTAATTTTAATTTATACCAAAAAATGCCAGCCCAATAAAGTGGCCAAAGCCACCAGGGCAGCAGGCCAATTCCAGGAAACTGCTAGAGACAGGACCGAGAAGCAGATAGAAGCCTGGTAAAAAAGGTCGGTTAACTGGGGATATTGGACTAAAAAAGCTGTAGTGACCGTTAAACCGATCAGCAAGCCGCCCATGAGAAAAAAATTTATATGCCCTAAGCTGGAGGGAATAAAACCGTAACGAACGAGACTGACTCTGGCGGCTAAGGGCCATAAAGCGCCCATGGGTGCGGAGACAGCGGCTAAACTGAGCCAGGTCGTGATTTCTCCGGTTGGTGGATGATGGGCTAAGGCCAGAAACAAAGTTAATAAAAAAACATCTAAGCCGATAGCCGTCATAGGCGCGGCCACAGCGGCTAAAAACGGTCCTAAGACCAAAGCTCCTGCTGAGAGAGAAACTAATACAATAGGCACAGTCGGCCATAATGAGCCCGGGTGTAAGGTCATGTCCGGAATAGTCCAGACGGCCAAGGCCACCGAGCCGGCTGATGTGCCGAAAAACAGAGCCGGAGTTAAGGTTCTGGCTCTTTTGGAACTGACTAAAATATCCTGACCGTAGACTTTTTCACCGGTCCACAGGCCCAGTGATGAACTGGGCCAGAAAGGCAGTTCCTTTCGGTCCTGAATCGGGGTTTTCAGCCACAGCCACAGACCGACCAATAAAACCGGGAGCCCCGGCAGTCCAATCAGACGCTTCATCCATCCCGGTGGCTCTTGGGGCCACCAGGAGATCCCCAGAACTCCCAGAGCCAGGGCCAGTAAAGTTAGGCTGAAAATAGAAAACAGGCCGCCGGCCATACCCCGTTCCTGGGGAAAAGCTAGAGCGGTTAAAAAAGGTGGCGCTGCTCCCCAAAGAAAAAACCCGGGGATTAGGACTAATAAGGCCAGCCAGATTCGGCCTCCGAAATAATTGCCCCAGCCTTGACCGGCCACTTTTTCCAATGGCAGAGTCGGCAGAAGCAAAGGGGCCAGCAGGAAAAAGACAGAGCCTATAATTAAAGTCAAAGCCAAAAGCGGAACGGCGGCTGCGCTTTCGCCTTTAATGGAATCTCCCCACCACAAACCGCCCACGGCCATGGCCAGGAGGGCCAGGTCCAGAAAGATAATTCCCCCTAAAGGTCCGGGCGGCCAAAGAGCGGCCAAACAGAGGTAGTAGGCCAGATTTATCAGACTAAAAGACAGGCCGAAGAGGAAAATCAATCCCATGACCCAGGACTGCGGTCGGGGAGATTTTAACTGCTCCGGTAATTCCAGTTTACTCATGGCCGATTTTTTACCAGTTGCTGGATAGTCGCAATAGAATGCTGGCTATATTAACACAAAATCTATGATTTAAAAATGAAAAACCCCGCCAGCTGAGACTTTTTAATTATTCCCCGTCTTGGTGTCTTAGGCCGGATCTTAAGTCCGGTCTGAGACTCCCCTCAGATTGCGCTCTTTAGAAGTTTTACCGGAAGTTTTAAAGCGAGGTGATGCCGGATTTTAATTAACGTAAAGCAGTTTATTTGGGTATAGTTAGCCCTTCAGTCGGTCTAGTGGCGGGTTATGGCTGAATTTGACGTCAATCAGGACGAAATCTCTTGTCCGGACAGCGACTTCTAAAAATTCGGGCTCAAACAACAGGGTAACACAGCGGTCCGTGGCGCTTACGGCAAGGAACAGCGGCCTCACTCATGAAAAACCTGTCCCGGCCATGTACAAAGATCGTCCGCTAAAAGGCAATTGGACTGGATACAGGGATATCCGCATTCAATCGGACAGGATTCTAATACATAGAATTTCAGGTAACAGCCTGTATCTGACCTGTACAGGGCGACACCTTACCTTGATTTATTTAGGAGCTAATATTAGGGGGAGAGGTTGGTTTCCTGCCGCCACTTCAAATCCAATCCCAGCTGCCAGGGATTCTTTACTGCGGTGGCTTCTTCAGCAGTCCGCCTTCAGAAGTAAGAAGTTTTGGCACACTAAGCTGTCATGAGTAACTCCGGCTTCACCGCATGGTCATATATCAGGCCTTTAGCAATGGTACGGCAGCCCAGTATAATGGCGGCAAAAATACCGGAAAATACAACATGCTGCCTGATTCACAGTAAACCGTCATGAGGCCGGTGTTTCACCCTGGAGCATGAATCAGGCTTTTGGCAGGGACTGGTCACCCCAATATATGGACAGTAAAAATACCAAGCAGAGGGCTGTTTCTTAAAAATTTAACTGCGAAGGCATTATTAAAAGGCTCTGCGCGAAAAATAAACAGACAAATTATTAAGCTATATATATTGAACGTTATTAATTTTTTATATAATAATTATATTTATTTTAATTTTATTTATATTTTTAGTTATATAGTAAAATAGATATTAATTCTCAATGAAAATTTAACTATTAGTTAGATATAGCTCAATATAACCTTGAAACAGCAGCCAATATGTTTGAGTCAGGTCGCTGGCTGTATGTTCTTTTTATGTGTCAGCAAGCGATTGAAAAACTTGTTAAAGACCTATATATTATCTATAAAGATAGCAGTATTCTGTTTTAATATAATATTGGTTTAATTATGGATTTATTCAAGAGTCAATTGGCTTCTCCTGTAAGCAAAGATATGTTCTCTTTTTTTAGTAAATTTTCGTCTTACTGTATTTCTGGTCGGGACACGAATTATAAACAGAAATTAAGTCCGTCAGTTACAAAAGAAGAAGCTGGAATCATTCCAGGAAAAACAAAAGAGTGTTCGCATTGCTCTTGACCTTAGTTGCCAGACGGACATTTTATTACTGGGGAGGCCAAACAGTTACAGTTAAGGACGCAGGCTAAATAGAGGTGTCTTTAGGAAAAAGTACAGTCCTGACGAAGCCGCTATTCCTGGCGGCTCACAGGTACAGAGAACTGGCCCTCAAAGTTGAGGCCGGGAAAGCTTAACTCCAGAACTCTGGCCTAGGGCTGCCGGGTGCTGGGCATACAGACTAGATGATTTTTTAATCAAACTTGGGGGAATCTTATTACAAACCAGGGTCAAAAATATTTAACTATTTGATTTTATTAAAAAATAAATATTCCACGAAAAATATTACTTAAAAGTATTGACAGATAATTTAATTGCCGTTAGTATACAGAGCTTGTCAGCGGGTCCGTAAGTTTAGGGCCTTATGCGGAGGGGTGCCCGAGTGGTTAAAGGGAGCAGACTGTAAATCTGCCGGCAATTGCCTACAGAGGTTCGAACCCTCTCCCCTCCACCATCTATAAAAAGTAAAAGTCTAGCAATAAGCCTCATTGACAGCCTCCCCAGCATAAAGTTGGGGGATTCTTCCGTAGCCCAAACATTACCCTCTCGGTCTTCTGGGCAGGGTCCTCTTAATCGGCCGGTTAACGTCAAAGTCTTCACAGTCTGATGAAATTTACACTCAAATGTTTTTTAAGAATATTGGTTTAATTTTATATTATAATTATATATAATTATGTAATCCCGCTTGTGCTATGAAATTGCTGTTTCTTATAAGCCATTGATTTTACATGATTTTTTCTTAGACAGGTTAGATGATATTGTTGTAAAAAATTTCCAGCGGCACTAAAGCGGAGCCTTCTGGGTAAATAGAATGAAGTTGTTAAACCCGACACCCGACAATCCGAAAGGCTCATTGTGGACATTATTGCTTGAGTCTTCAGCCTCTGTCAGAAAAAGCAGGATTGCTGAATTGCTGAAAAATTTCTTGACAAGGGCAGGGGCAGCTGTTATATTTGCTAACTTCCTTATCGGAGGGCTTGGGAGCCTAAAGCGGGAAGGGAGGTTTTAAAGCCCTTTTAAACCGGGTACGCCTTTTATTTGGCGGGAATAGCTCAGTTGGCTAGAGCGTCAGCCTTCCAAGCTGAATGTCGCGGGTTCGAACCCCGTTTCCCGCTCCATTAAAAATCCTGCCGCCCACATAGCTCAGCAGGTAGAGCACGTCCTTGGTAAGGACGAGGTCATCGGTTCAAGTCCGATTGTGGGCTCCACCACAAAAAAATAACCGCCACTCGGCGGTTTTTTTTTGCCAAAAAGCTAATAAAACCGGCTATTTAAGTTTTTTCCTAGGGAATAGTAACTACTGTAACTATTGACATCACCGATCGGCTAGGGATACAGTAGGGGCATGAAATCGCTAAGGAGGCAGCTATGTCCCTCACTGACCTGAAGATTAGGTCCCTCAAGGCTCAGGCGAAAATTTACAAGGTTTTTGACGGATCCGGCCGGGGGCTCTATCTGGAAGTGTTTCCGAACGGCTCCAAACTCTGGCGGGTCAAGTTTCGGACTGGCGGACAGGAGAAAAGGAAGGCTTTAGGCGCCTGGCCGGATGTTTCCTTAAGGCAGGCCCGGGAAACTGTCGACGCTCTTCGGGTGGGTCTCCGGAACGGTGTAATTCAGCTCCCAAAGACGGAACTGACCGTTGAAGCCCTTTTCCAGGAATGGAAGACTAAATTCTTTCCCTCTCTGGCCCCGGCTACAGTAAAAAAGTGTTCTTTACTGTACGGAAAGCATATTTTCCCTTCTTTAGGGGAATTGCCTGTCGGCAGCATTACCCCGGTCCTTTTGCTGGAAAGACTTTTCAGGCCTATAGAACAGCGCGGCCATCTGGATCTTATTAAAGCCGTAAAGTCAAAGCTGAGTCAAATTTTCCGTTACGCTGTGGCTACAGGCCGGATGGAACGGGATCCGACTCAGGATTTAAACGGAGCCTTCCCTCCGGCCGTTGTCCGGCACATGCCCGCCATTCTGGACAAGCCCAGAATCGGCCGTCTCCTGTCGGATATTTTCCATTATCAAGGGCAGCCGTCCACGGTTTTCGCTTTAAGAATCCTGCCCTATGTCTTTACCCGTCCAGGGGAGCTTAGGAACGCTGAATGGTCGGAAATAAATTTTGAAGACTGTCTCTGGCGGATTCCGTCAAAGAAAATGAAAATGAGGGCGGGGCACACGGTGCCGCTGGCGTCCCAGGTGGCGGAGCAGCTGGCGGAGCTTCGGAAGTTCACCGGCGGAGGAAGGTATCTGTTCCCAGGGGTAAGGTCCAAAGACAAGCCGATTTCTGACGTTACATTGACGGCGGCGCTAAGATATTTAGGCTATTCATCGGATGAGATCGTCCCTCACGGGTTCAGGAGCATGGCCAGCACGCTTCTCAATGAGCTGGGGTATAACCCCGACTGGATTGAGAAGCAGCTGGCTCACGTCTCCGGCGGCGTCCGGGCGGTTTATAACCGGTCCGAGTACCTGCCCGAACGCCGCCGGATGATGCAGGAATGGGCGGATTTTTTAGACGGGCTGAAAAACGGAGTCACTTGTCAGAGGGGGCAAGCCCTCTCTGGCCCGCTTTCCGTTAATCCAGCCTAAAACAGGTTCAATGGCCCAGACAGTGCACCTGGAAGAAAAACTTATCGGTTTGGGGAAAGTCCCTTCGCGTGTCCATTTAAAAATAGTCCGCTGATTGACACCTATTATCCGGGCTATATCCGCTGCTCTGAGATAAACCGGACAGAACCTGGCCACGGGGGCCTCCTTATTGATTTCCATCTGAGCCGGCCGCTCGGCTTCCGCCAACAGACGGGCCTCCTCGGACTGGCTGAGTTTCTTCTCCACTTCTTTGGCTGCGATTTCCCGGATGAGACCTTCCAGTGTAGGCTCGCTCATAACCCCTCCTGAGCCGGCCGGGGCGTTCATCGGCCCCGGCCTCGTGTTCATCGGCCTGCTTCTAAATGCCCGGAGCCCCGAAGGGCCCCGGGTTACCTCGCCTTGCTATGCCGCGCCAAGCCGTGCCAAGCCCAGCCGCGCCCAGCCTGGACTCGCCCAGCCTAGGGAAATTCGCTTCCCCCGGCCTAAATAAAAAACCTCGCCTTGTCCTGCTTTGCCGAGCCCTGCCTTGCCTCGCCAGGCCATGCCTAGCCTTGCCTGGACTCGCCGTGCCTTGGGAAATTCGTTTCCCCGGCCCAAATATAAAACCTCGCCTCGCTTTGCCGAGCCATGCCATGCCACGCCAAGCCACGCCAAGCCCAGCCCAGCCAGGCCTTGCCCTGGGAATTTTGTTTCCCCCGGCCCAAAAATAAAACCTCGCCTTGTCCTGCTTCGCCCTGCCGGGCCGGGCATAGTCCTTTGTGGTCCATTTTCTGGTGACCTGCCTGTCGTCCAGCCAGTACTGGGCCCTGGTCAGGCAGTCCAGGACAAACTTGTCCAGGTTATCCAGGTCCGGCTTAACCGTGTGATGAATCCGCCTGACGCTTTTCGGCCTGGTGAAATAGGCCCTTACCGATATCCAGACCGGCCCCTTAATCGGCTTCTCCGGCCGCCGGGGGTCACAGCAGGCCAGAACCAGAAAGTCCTGCTCGTCCTTCCTGGCCTTGGGGCCGTTGAACACCATGGCCTTTTTCCGGCCCAGGCGGTCAATGAATATCCCCGCCCTGGTCCTTCTCTTCGGCTTCGGCTCTATCTCGAACTTCAGCTCAATCCTCCGCAGGACTGTGATGTCTTTCCTGCCGTCCATCAGATCAGGTCTTCCTCTTTTTTGATGGAGTAATACGTCCGGGCGCCCTTTCTGCAGGTGCCGATCTCCCTCTGCCCGGCGGCGCAGGCTATGGCCGTCTGAGCGTGCTTCTCGGACATTCCGCCGCTTTTCAGCCGCCGCTTCAGCTCCGAAAAACTCTGCTCCCCGTGCTTTTCCAGCACAGCCGCAACCAGAGCGGCGTCTTCATCCGCCTCCGCTGCGCTTAAGGCCTCTTCGGCCGCCTCGGAGCTGAAAATCTTGGTCATGAAGCCGTCCGCCTTGCTCAGGATGATCTCCCGTTCCGGCGGCCCCATGTTCTTCTTGACCACCTTGGCCATGACATAGGTCCCGTCCGAGGCTTTCAGCTCGCTGTCTTTGACCAGCCGCCGGGTCAGGGCCGTGCTCAGAGGAACCAGCATCAGAGCCCAGCGGATGGCCCCGGCTATGGCGCTGGCCCCTCTCAGGCTGGTCTGGGACAGGGTGGCCTGCAGCTTCCGGCTGTCCGTGATTATGTCCCCGGCGATTTTGTTGGTATGGTGATTCAGGATGATGTTGCAGCTGTGATCTTTGATGATGCTTTTCAGCAGACTGCAGGCCGTGTTCATGCCCTGGTTGTCGTTCTCGTCTCCGCCCATGAAAAGAGTCAGGGTGTCCAGCAGCAGGAGTTCCGGCTGATAGTCCGTCAGCTTTTCCTTCAGCCAGTCAAGATTCTCTTCGTGAGGCTCTATCTCTCCCCGCCGTTTCTGTCTGATCAGGGACACGTCGCCGCTTTTGAAAAGTACATGGCCGGCCGCCAGCTTCCGTTTTTTTTCCGGTATGGTGTCCAGAACGGCCCGGTACCTTTGGTGCATGATGTTAGTGGTGTCTTCGCCGGATATGACTAAGCACCTCACCGGAGCCGCCGGCTCCCACTGGCCGAAGACCGGCAGGCCGCAGGCCAGCCGGACGATGAAATTGGCTGAAAACAGGCCTTTGCCGCAGCCGGGGGCCCCGTAGATGATTCCCAGCTGATTCCTCAGAAAAGACTGGTCTATCAGCCATTCGTTAGCTGAGGGAGCGGTTTCGGCTATCTCCTGAAACGTCAGGCAGTCCTCAAGGGTTTCGTCCGTCAGATCCGGCAGAGAAGTCCCGCCGGGGTGATTCCGCCGGTGCGTCCTCCAGATGCTGCCGGCAACCGTCAGCACATCCTTATCCGGCAGGGGCGGGTTGTAATCGCTGTTGATCAGGCAGGCCAGCCTTAAGACTTCATCATAAGCAAGTCCCTGCCAGACCAGTTTGCCGACGGCCTGAGTCAGCCGGACATTCCGCTCCCCTTCGTCCGCTGCGGCGAAAAACTGAAAGTCAGGATCCCGGGGCTCCCCGGCGCCGCCTCCCGGAAAGTCAGTCCTTCTCCCGCTGTCAGCCCCGACCAGTTTCCAGAACTCGGTGGCGGTGTACTCCTGCAGGTCTTCCCAGGGGCCTTCCTCTTCCCAGATGTACTCCCAGTAACGGGTCTCAATAATTACGCCCTTGCCGTCCGTTATATGCCAGGCCATCCTGGACGGCGGGGCGACGCCGTAATGAGTTTCCCCCCGGATGTCGAAAAAGCCCGCGGAAAGCTTCTTCTGCTGCGCTTTGACCGGGAAGCCGGGACGGTTTTTATAGTAAAAATGCTTCCCCCGCCGGGTCCGCACTATCCGGGGAGTCGGGGGCATCAGACCCCCGGCGATGTTGGCCTCAATGAAATCCACCGCGTTCCGGTCGTCAGCGTCCAGAATCCAGACCCCGCCCCGTGAGATTGTCCCGCAGCAGATGCCCAGCTGAGCCGGCAGGCCGCAGGCGAACCACTTAGCCAGCTGAGCCTCCGTCGGCGGTTCCGACCAGAAGCCCTTAGTCTTAATGAGCGGCGACTTGTCCGTTTTCAGAGGGACAAGGCTCAGGCCGCTGTTTAAATATTCAAGAGCCGCTTCCAGCAGGGGAGGCCGCTCAACTGACATTTCAGACATTTTTTTCTCCGTTGCTTTTAATTGCTGACAGCTTCCGTCTTTACGCGCAGGCTACCATCCGTCCGCCTTCAGGAACTTATTGTCCAGAACCAGAGATATCTGTTCCGGCAGAACCAGGTCGTCCATCAGCGACAGCGCTTCGTTCACCGTGTCAGGGATGACGTCCCTCTCCGAGTGTCTGCGCCACCATTTTCTGGCCTTACGGTAGCCGTAATCGGAGCCCAGCCCTTCGATGTCCAGATAATGGCTCAGGCGCGAGGGTCTGCGGGCTCCTTCCTCCTGAATCGTCAGATCCAGTCTCAGCATCACATTCCCGGCCCGGCTGGTGTGCCGGTAGCCGCGAAAGTCCAGTATCCGGGCCGTCCCCATGTCTTTTCTGACTTCCACCAGCTTATCAAGGCCGGAGTCGGCCAGAGGCTTGTCCTCTCCCCGCGCCTGGGGCTCCGGCCATTCATAGCCGCAGGCCGGGCAGACGCGCGCTTGAGGGTCAGGCACGACTTCCCTGCAGGCCGGACAGGTCCTGACGCCTTTGGCCGGCCTGATCCTCGGGTCTTTGGGGTCTCCGTGAACCAGGTAGTTGCCGACCAGGTCAAGGATCAGCAGGTTGGCCTTGCCCTCAGCTGTCCGGGTGCCCCGGCCGACCATCTGAACATACAGCCCCGGAGACAGAGTCGGCCTGGCCATCAGAATCAGGTTAATCTCCGGACAGTCCCATCCTTCGGTCAGAATGCCCACGCTGACGATGAAATCAATCTCCCCTTTGGCGAATTCCAGGAGGCTGCTTTCCCTTTCCTTTTTCTCCATCTTCGAATGGACCGCCTTAGCCTTCAGCCCGGCGGCGGTCAAGGCGTCCGTCAGCAGCTCGGCGTGCTCTATGGACACGGCGAAGACGCAGACACGCCGCCTCCCCTCGCCGTATTCCTGCCAGGCCTGAACAGCCGATTCGATATAGACTTCCTTGCACATGGCGGCGCTTAACGGGGAGATTTTATAGTCCCCGTGACTTCGGCCTATTTTGGACAGGTCTGAAGCCAGGCCGTCCGCAGTGTTTACTTTGATTCTGATCGGGGCCAGGTAGCCGAGCTCAATCAGCTCCGTCATGGATATTTCGTGATTAAGCTCGGGGAACCAGTCATGCGGGCCGCCGTAAATCGGCCCCTGGTTGAAGCGGTACGGGGTGGCGGTGACCCCCAGCAGCATCAGGTCCGGATACTTATTCCGCAAGCTTCTTATCACTTCGTGATACTGCGAGTCCTTAGCCTTATTTTGCAGGTGATGGGCTTCATCCACAATTACCAGGTGAACCGCGTCGAAAATATTTCTTCGGACCAGTGTCTGAGGGGTGCCTATGATGACCCGGGCGGAGGTGCTGACCTTGCCCAGGCCGGCGCAGGCCTTCCCCATGTTCCGCAGGCCTTCGGGCCATACTTCGTAAAACTTCCGGTAAGCCTGCTCCACCAGCTCCTGACGGTGAGCCAGCATGACGGCCCTCATTCTGGAGTACCGGCCCATCCAGTCCTTAATCAGATGAGCCAGGATATGGGTTTTGCCCGCGCCCGTGGCTGCCTGAAGAAGGAATCTCTTCCGGGCCTTCAGGACAGCCTTGATTTCGGCCAGGGCTTCGCTCTGGTACGGGCGGAGCTCAAGCATCAGATTAAGTGGACTAAGGAATCGTCATCCCGGGGCGTCTCTTCCCCAGACCCGTCAAAAGGGGGCTCTCCGTCCGGCAGGTCGGCGTCCGTCGCCAAAGGGGAATCCTCTTCCGCAACGGAGGCCGGGGCAGGGGTGTCAGGGCGCTTCGGCTCAGGCGGCCCCCCGTGCCGGACTCCGGTCTTGGACGGAGCCGCCATCTTCGGGCCGGCCTTGTAGCTTTTAGTTACGGGCTTGTAGTTGGTGACCCAGTTTTTCTCCGCATAGCCGTCTTTGGCCGGCTCTATCGTGACCGTCAGAACGCATTTGCGGCCGACCAGGCGGTCGGAGTCCACATCTAAGTTTAAGCTGCAGGCCTCCAGAAGCTTGGCCATGAGGGCCTTGTTCCTTTCCCGGAAGTTTTCATCACTCCCTTCAAAGAAGAACAGCCCGAAAATTGAGGCACCCTCATATTCCCCTTCCGTAACCTTCCACACGGTTGAAATGTAGCGGCTCCCGCTTTTGCTTTCCACCTGCTTTACGCTTCTGCAAAGGCAGGTGTAATCGTCGGCCGGCACGACATCCGCCGGGGCGTCGGAGCTGTCCGCTCCGGATACGTTGATTCTGAAACCCATTATTTTTTCTCCTTCGGCTCTTCGGCCTCAGCCGGAGCTTCCGCCTTCCAGCCTAGAATCTTGCCGGCGATGACGGTCAGGTCCGGCTCTTCAAAGTACTCCAGCTTCCTTGACCTGGTCTTGCCGGGATAGCCCTCGTAGGAATCCGTGATAATCACTCTGGATGGATTTTTGCCGTTGACTTTGGAGGTGATGAACATGACCTCGTCAAACAGGGACACTACCTTGTCGGACAGCTTCTGACCCGGCAGCACGGGGGCATAGCGCTTTTCCTCCTTGTCCATGCCGTCAATAAGTTTGGCCAGACAGGTAAAGACCATGATGTAGTCCGTCATGTCCCTGGCCCGGATAATGAACCTCTCCATGGCCTCGCTGAAACGGCCGAAGGCCTCCAGGCCGTGCTTGTACATAGACTGCATATATTCCAGGCAGCTGTCCCCGATGGCCGTCAGGGAGTCGAAAAACACCCAGTCGTACTTGTCCCGGCAGCGCTTGTCTTCCAGCATTTTCATGGCTCCGTTCATATCCGCCCAGGTTTCGATAGTCCGGACTTCAACCGGAGCCTGTCTTTTGCCGTCCCTGGCGGCCTCCAGCATGTCCTTAACGGACATCAGGCCGGATTCTTTCTTGACCGAAAAAATCAGAGCGCTCTGGTTCTCCGGGATGGTGGAAATTAAAGTTGTCTTCCCGGCCCCGGACTCGCCGAGGATCAGAGCCGAAAAGCGGTTAAGCGATTCAAAGTTGAACTTTTCAATAGCCATTGCTGTTTTACTCCTTATTGCGCATAGGTGAAACCGGCTGCTGGTTCTGGGCGGCCTGGGCGGCGTTAAAAACCGCCTCAAGCTCGGCCCGGCTCCAGACAGTGACCCGGCTGGAGATTTTCTTGCCTTTCGGAACAATGCCCACTTGTGCCCAGGTCCAGAAGGTGGAGAGGCCGATGCCGAAAAGGGCCGCAGCTTCCTT
>JAISEL010000106.1 GCA_031264185.1 Deltaproteobacteria bacterium | reverse complement strand
GAGAATCTCTGAGCTTTCCAGCCCGGTCCAGGTCATCCTGGGTAAAAGCAGCAGTTCTGGCCATGGGAACACCTCCATGGCAAAAATTATAACATAAAGGTAATTTCGAAATCAACTTGGAATAATAAGCCGTTCCGCTGAATATTTCGGCAACTTTTTTGTTCTGATAAGTGATTTTTTGTTCTAATAAGTGATATGGAAATAGTTCATAAGATGACAACTGTTAAATTAATTATTATGCAAGATTAGATCAAAAAGCGCTCTAAAACTGGAACTGTACATGAAAAACAATCTGGTCTCAATAAAAACAAAACTCCTGCAAAGACATCACCAATGGCTTCAAAAAAAGCCACTTGCTTGGAATGATGCACCTATAAATTTATAATCTGACAGATTCTCTGTTCAGCACTCGGCAATTTATCCCGAAGTTTTCAGTCAGGCCTGAAAACTTCGGGATCTGAGTGAAGGTCTGTCAGAACGTGAAGATCAGGGCATTGGCCCAGGCGTAGGTGTCTTTGGCTTTCTGGCCGCTGCCGGGTACATTGTCATCAAAGGTATTATAAGCATCACCGTTGACGAAATACCCTAAATGGGATTCCCAGGTCAGATTGTTCAGCAGTTTGACCGCTACCCCCAAGTCAATTTCATAACCTAAGTCTTTGGAATTGTCGGCTAAAATCCGCCGGCCGTTGACAATTCTGGCCAGATGGCGCCCCCAGGGATTGACAGCCCGGAAAAACCCCAGTCCGTAATGGAGTCTTATGTCTTTGGTTACATCGTGATCGCCTAATATACCTATGGCCCAATGGTTACCGACCGTATACTTGGACGGTGACGTTCTTTTGCCGTCCCCCAAAACATTGACCGCTCCGCCGGCCCCCAGACCGATACTGGCCCCGTACGCCACCAGAAAAGGAGCGAAATTGCCGGCCCAGACCAGGTCATGGCCTTTTTCCCGGCCCGGACGGGGGCCGCCGCCTTCCTGAGGCGAATTGCCGTCAAAATACCAGCCGCCGACGGTTATCTGGCCTGGTCCGTAATTGTAGACCCCGTCCAGATAAAAACCTAAACCCTGATTTTTGACTTTGTTGTCAGACAACTCCGGAGCTCCATCTGCCCGGCGGCGGTAGACAGTCTCACCCCAGGCCAGCTTACCTTCAAAATGAATTGCAAAATTGCCCCATGACTGAAAAAATGACGGGTTTATGGCGATTGTCCAGTTTTTATCCACCGGGTAAGTGTAAGCCGGGTCAGGAGGTGGAGTTGTATAGGCTTTCTGGGGGGTTTTGTCCCGGATGTATGATACTTCTACTCCGGCTCCGCCGGTTTCCCATAAAAAATACGGCTCAATGCCGAACCGGTCGGCGTCGGTGTCTTTTTCGGTCAGAGAGGCAGTCGATCTTTCTTTGACCATGACCACGTTCAGCCCAAAGCCGTTTTCCCATTTTTTGGAATAGGACAGACCGTCATGGGGCAGAGCCCAGTCAAAAACGTGGAGATTTAAAAAATCGCCAAACTTCTGTTTGTACCCCAGGGTTTCCAAGCCGGCTATGTTGCCGACCATGGACCCGTTGTGGCGGCCTATGACAAATTGGCCGTAATCGGTATTAACTGCTGCGTAAATGGCGCGGGTAAACAGATCCAAAGACCCGGCACCACGGGCGTCGCCGTAGGGAACGGAGCCCCACCGAACCGTATTGGGACCTCTGGTCACCCAGCGGACAGTTACGTCTTCATTGGCTATAAAATCAACTGTCAGTTGAAGGCGGTGCCAGAAAAAAGATTCGGAGTCCCGGTAGCTGCTATTGGCAGCCCTTAAAAAGTTGACATCATTTTCATGGAAAACTTTGTAAAAGCCGGAAAACTTGACCTGGGTTTCGGCCGAAGCGGAAACAGATGAAAACAACAGGCCCAGACCAAGGACCAAGGCAATAATTATCCGCATTTTTTATCCTCTGCATTAAAATTTTGGTAATGGTCAGAATGATTGGCCTGACCTTAGACTCTTTAAAGGACCTTAACAGTCCCACCAGGCTTTCAGGCAGACCTGATACTGAAACGACTAAAAAGATCATGCGCCTTGACTCAGACGAAAAACTGCCCGCTGCCCTGGCTAATAAGCCGGTCCGGTTCAGAGAGAGGGTCATGATCCAAAGACAGCGACATCGAGTGTTTTCAGATGACTTATGTGACATTGCAAAAGTACTCCTCATGGCCTTTAAAGGCCGGTTAATGGGTAAAAGCTGCTCCCGGACTAACGGGCTCTAACGGCCGTCAGCTGAAAGGCAGCGGGTTTTGGACTTACAGAAAAAACAGCTCAAAACGGAAAAATAGCTTGTAATTTTACTAAGTTCTTTGTATAATCCTGTGCGGCTAAGGGTTTTTCTGATTTTAAGACAGATCTTCCGGGTCAAATTTTCCGGAAAGAAAATTTTAAATTTTTCCTAGACTGAAATTCCTTGGACTAAAATATTCAGGTGAAACCGGATTTTGAACAAATCTCTTCTGTTCCGATCGCCTGTTGCCAATCAGTTAATTTAAGGCCAAAATTGCTATAAATGCTATGTTCTACTGCATAATATTACTTATGCTCGAATTATTTTCCAGTCTAAAAACCTCCTCTCCGGCCGAAATCACAGCCGGTCAGCCGGAAAACCAATAATTGAGGATTGGCCCCATTCGGCCAAGCCTGACAGTTACGGAACTTTAGGACAAAATAACCCTACGACCAATTTGAAATGTCTAAAAACTGGTCCTTTTTTCAGGCTTTTTTGATGTTAAAAACTTGGGCTGCCCCCAAATTTGGAACAAATTTACCCTTGAACTGTTAAAAAGCAAACTTAATTTCCGGATTCAGAGAAAAAAAGCCCCCTGTCTCAATTTTGCGTACAAAATTGACAAAATATCCTGTATTATATTTTTATCAGCTGGGATAATGCCTATTAATCAGGCCAGTTAAAACAGGGAGTTGTTTCAGCCCTGAATTTACCTGGGAAAGCGGTAGCCAGTCCGCTCCATTTTTCGTTGGTTTAGACCTGCGGCGGGGTGCTTAAAAAACTGCGCACTTACAGTCTGAGTTACAGATAAGCCTATGGAAAAGTACGAATGAAATGCTTTTAAAATAATTTTTCATATAATTTTTCTCCCGGTTTTGGCCATCCAAGAAAGAAGCCTTACGGTCATCTGAAATCAATGCTCCTGGTACTGTCTGACATCATTGCCCTTAATTTTGGAGACGTTTTTGGGTATCCGGCTCATAACCAAAGAGGCCGCCAAAATGACCAGACCTATACAGAAGAAAGCTTTTTCAAAAATCGGCCCGCTGAGATGCTCGGCCGTGAAAGCCCCTCCGTGCTCGGCCAGGGCAAAAATGCTCAGCAAAGCCGCCCCCAGGGCTACCCCGCTGTTGTTGCAGATCTGAATGATCACTGACAGCAGACTGTTGGCTGTGGCAGCCTCCCAGCTTTCTAAATCAATTAAAAGGAACGAATTCATGGCCGTAAACTGCATACTGTTGACGGTGCCGAAAACCAAAAAAACAAAAATCATGACCGCTTCCGGAGTCGAAACGCTCAAATAGGAAAACAGACAGACCATGACGCCCAGGGATACGGTATTGGCCTGAAGGAATCCCTTAAATCCGGCCTTGGGCAAAAAGACCGTAATGAGCCGTTTGCCGAAAAATGACCCCACTGCCTGGGGCAGCATGAAAAGACCGGCTTTAATGGGATTAAAGCCAAGACCCAGCTGAAGAAACATCGGCAGCATGAAAGGAATGGCCCCGGACCCGGTCCGGGAGCAGATGTTCCCCAGAATGCCCACCAAATAACCCGGTTTTTTGAAAATGGCCCGGTTAAAAATTGCGCCCGGTTTTTTGGCCGGAGAGTACCAGAAGTAAAACATAAGAAGAAGGCCCAAGGCCAAAAGACCCAGATTATCAAGCCAGCCGGTATCGGGTGCCAGAACCAGCCACAGCGATAAGGCAGCTACCGAGCTGCCGAAAACTGTAAAGCCTAAAAAATCAAAAGAAGGTCCGCCCTTTTCTTTCAGTTGGGGCACGTATTTAAGCGACAGCCACAGAGCCAGCAGCCCGACCGGAATATTGATCAGAAAAATCCAGTGCCATGAGGCGTACTGGACAAAAAAACCACCGGCCAGAGGTCCGCAGACCGGACCCAGGATGGCCGGAATGCTGATAAATCCCAGAACTCTGACCAGCTCTGCAGAATGGCTGTAAATCTTAACCACCGCCAGACGCCCCACCGGAACCATTAAAGCCCCGCCCAGACCCTGAATGACCCGGGAAACGACTAGAAAGTACAGACTTGGCGACAGAGCGCAGCACAGAGAGCCGAAAGAGAAAATAATAATGGCCAAACAGAAGACCCGCCTGACCCCGAACCGATCGGCCAGCCAGCCGGACAGGGGAATGAACAGAGCCGCCGTCAGCAGATAGGCCACTATGACCGCCTGCATCTGAAGAGGATTGACGTTTAAAGCCGCCGCCATGGATGGAAGGGCGTTATTTAAAACGCTCCCGTCAATGGACTGCATGAACAGAGTTACCCCAACAATCCACGGCAGAACAGGCGATATCCGGGCCTCCAAGCGGCCGTCTCCGACCGCTGAGGCCTTTTGACTGACGGCAGAAGACCGGAAAAGAGACATTTTGGTCTATAAACCCCAATTACCCCGATTTTTCTCTCAAGCCCCAAGGGGACTTTATGATAACTTTGTTACAAGTCCCCATTTTAGTAACAGTCAGACCCTAAGTCCAGTACTTGCTACCCCGGTCACTTGTATCCTGACACAAGACCGTGGAGAGATATCTTTCCCCGGTATCGGGCAGGATGACCACAGTCGTCTTTGCCGAATTCTCCGGCCTCAAAGCTATTTTGACAGCCGCAAAAGCCGCCGCGCCCGAGGATATACCCACCAGAAGCCCTTCCTTTCGAGCCAGAACCCGTGCCGTATCTAAAGCTTCGTCGTTTTTAACTTTGAATATCTCGTCCACGACCCTGGAATCATAAACCTGGGGCACAAATCCCGCTCCGATACCCTGAATAAGATGGGGACCGGGCACCCCGCCGGACAGAACGGCCGAATCGGCCGGCTCGACAGCCACAATCTTAATCCGGGAATTCTTTTCCTTAAGGGCCTGCCCGACCCCTGAAACCGTCCCCCCAGTGCCGACTCCGCCGACAAATATATCCACCAGACCGGCCGTGTCCCGCCAGATTTCCTCGGCCGTCGTGGCCCGGTGGATAGCCGGGTTGGCCGGGTTATTAAACTGCTGGAGGATAACGGAGCCCGGAATCCGGGCGTTTAATTCTTCGGCTTTCCGGATGGCCCCCTTCATGCCTTCCGGACCGGCGGTCAAGACCAGTTCCGCCCCCAGTGCCTTTAACAGCGACCTTCTCTCCAGGCTCATGGTTTCCGGCATGGTTAAAACGATTCTGTAGCCCCTAGCTGCGGCCACAAAGGCCAGACCAATCCCGGTATTGCCGCTGGTGGGCTCAATAATCACCGAGTCTTTATTTAACAGACCTTTTTCTTCAGCGTCTAAAATCATGGCCAGAGCTATCCGGTCTTTGACACTGCCGGCCGGATTAAAGTACTCAAGTTTAAAAAGCAACTCCGATTTGACACCGGCCAGCTTCAGAAAATTTCTGGGCCTAAGTAAGGGGGTGTTGCCGATCAGATCGGTCAGGCTGTCTGCTGCGTTACTCATTGACAAAACTCCTAAATTACGGAAGCCAGACTTTCCTTGATATTGGCCTGAGGGTCAGACTCGAACCATTCGTCTTTAAAAGGCAAAGTCACATTTGCCGCCGCTTTCCGGGCCAAGTTGGTGTTCAAAAGAGCCCGGACGGCTTTTCTGGCCAGCTCATAGGCCCCGGAGTAACCCAGGTGATTTAAGGACTGACCGTACAGCGGGATGGTCGGAATGCCCAGACGGAGTACCCAGCCGTTGGCCCCGCCGTGGCCTATGTAAAGATCGGGTTTGAGCCGTTTGAGGTAAACCAGCTCTTCGGCCGGCTGACCGGCGGCCACCGCCGCCACCGTCTCGGGTTCTTCCATATCATCCAGCATCGGAACGGCAAAACGGTCAAAATTATGGGGCTTTAAGCCCAGAACCTTAAGGCCCAGAGACTGGAAAAATTCAGCGGTCGTAAAAATCCTGGTCTCCCCGCCTCCGACCCAGACGCTTTTCCCGGCCAGGATTTTTTTAAACGGTTCCAAGGCCAGGGTTAACTGGGCTGTTTCGGTTCGGATTAATGACTCCGTCTCATCGGTCAGATTCAGAGCCCGGCCGACGGCCCTGAGCCACTGGTTGGTGTTTTTAAGCCCGATGGGCAGGGTGTCAATGACGTAGGGCGTACCGAATCTTTCTTTCAGATGCCCTATGAGATAGTCATCATGGGTGGCGCAGATACTGATGTTTAAAGCAGCCTCACCCATTTTGGCAATTTCGTCAACATGGCCGTATAAAGGCAGAACATTGACCTTAAGACCCAAAGCGGAAAGGATTCGGGACAATTCCACCTCATCGCCGTAACTGGTCGACCCGACATTCAGCAGATTGACTGTCCGGCTGTTTTGGCGGCGGATCCTATCCAGCCTTTCTTCTTCGTCCGGGGAGCGCTCAATAACCGAATCAATCACGGCGGGCGGATCGACCATTTTTCTTAAAAGCCCGTGGTAGGCCGCATCATATCCGCTGGCTACAAAGCGGCTTCGGAAACCTTCGCAGTGGACCGGGACAAGTTTGGCTGACAGCCGGGATTCCAGCTCATCCACTAAAGAATCGATATCATCGCCGATTATGCCAGGAACGCAGCTGTTCCCGATAACTATAACATCGGGCCGAAACTCTTTTTCAGCGTACAAAACTGCCTCTCTGAGTTTATCCGTGCCGCCCTGGATAACATCGGATTCATTTAAATTCGTATGAATCCAGATAACGTCACCCGCCGGTTTGCCTTTTAAAGCCCGGGCAGTTTTATTAAACCCGGCTAAACCGATATTATTGGAAGCGCAGCCCAATGGTCCGTGGATAATCGTGACTACATTCTGAAACGTCCGGACAATGCCCAGAGCCAAAATCAGCTGGCAGCCCACGCCCTGAGAAAAATAGCGGCTATTGAATTTGGCACAGCCCTGACCCATGGCCAGCTTCAGGCTCCGGCAGGAACCCAGATAAGCATTAGTCGGCTCTATCCTGGTGTCCCTGGTCGGCGGTTCGGCAGCCTGGGTGTAGTTATAGACAAGACCGCTGGTCAAATCTTCTTCTGTCATATGTTGCCTCTTAAAACTGGTTAACGGTTGCTGACCAGGGAACTGAATATATCTTCGGCTAAAGTCAGACCGCCTCGGAAGCCGGTGTACCCTTTTGTCAGAACAGCCCGGTTGGTGACCGGATAGGAAACAGGCAAAAACTGGGCTCCTGTTTTCTGGGCCACGCTGCCTTCAAGACTGGAACCGATTAAAAACAAAGGAGCCAGACGGTTATAGTATTTTTCATTGCGGTTCGGCGGCCAGCTTTCGTTCAGGTGACGGAGAATCTGGCCGGTATTGGCCTCAAAAATAACTTTCGGCCTAACCCGGGCGGTCAGGGTCAAAAATTTATCAGCGTATTTCCCTTCGGCCTCCGGGGATTGGGGCTGCTCGCTGATGACGACTAAGTGGGGAATCCAGCCCAAGTCTTCAGACACAAAACGGGTCAGGGGAAAAGCGTAATTAATGTCCGCTGCGATTACGGCGTAGCGCTGATAGTCTAAATCTCCGTAAATCTCCAAAAAACTTCGGAAATAGCTGTAATAATAAGACCTTTCTTCGGCTATGACCTCGTTAAGTTTACCTGCAGGGATCTTTAAAGGGCCGGCTATCTGCCGTAAAAAAGTCTCAGCCCCCGTGTCCCCGACGGGCAAATCCACAGTCAGAGACGGGATACCGTGCTTTTCCTCAAAAGCCCGGGCAGTCCTTTGGCCGTGAATTTCCGAAAAAACCAGGTTATGCCCGGCCCGGCCGTAGGTCTTAATGCTGGCCGCCGTCTCCCCGTGCCCAAAAAAACTGTTGACTTTAATCCCCAATTTAGCCAGCAATAAAACGATATTTTCAATATTGCCCCGGTAAAAAACATCCTGGCCCGGAGTAAACCCTAAAATATTGACGGTTTTCAGGTCTTTTCGGGCGCAGGGCTCAATGAAATCGGTCACCAGAGAGCTTAAAACCGCCTCACAGCCCTTGAAGCCGTCACCCAAAAAACCCGGAGTTGAGGCGTAGAGAACAGGTACAGAATGATTTTTAAAACGGCCGGCCACCCTGGCCGCATTATCGCCGATAATCTCGACCTGGCAGCCGGTCACAACAAAATAAAGATCGCCGTCCATGATTCTAAGAGTTGACTCTATCTGTTCTTCCAGGCGCTCCTCTCCGCCGAAGACAATGTCATTTTCCGTTATATTGGAAGTAGGGGTCATGGTCCCGCTGCAATAGCCAGGCCCTTTGTAACCGCTGCCAAGGTTATAGGTGGCCGACAGAGTCTGAGCGCAGCCGCCGGAGGCGTGGACAATGGGAATGGCCCGGGGTAAAGAGGAAACGGCGGCAATAGCTCCGCCCAGAGCGCAGGATGTCTTGGCCCGTTCAATAAAACTGCTTTCCACTTGATTCTCCAGGATGGCGGTAACGCCTGACCGAAAATTACAGTCAGCTGCGTTATTGATAAACTATTGATACATCCGACGACAATTATTCTGCAGCCGGATGTTCGGCTTTATTCTTATCAGCCCGAAACCTCAGGCTGTAATCCCTGACTTTTGTTATAAGGGTTAAACTCGTTGGTGTAAATTTGATCCAGAGGCACATCCCTGGTGACTTCCTTGAACTGTTTCAAGACATCAAGCCAGACCGTGACCGATTCCTCTTTGATAATGGCATCAGGGGCGTAATATCGCTCAGTTATGGAGTTGAGGTCGGCTTTCGTCCGGCGGGCCGTAATCTCCCGATTTTCACGGGGATGAGCGTTGGCCCAGTTGGCTGTTTCAGCCATGGCGGCGGTAAACCCCCTGATAACGTCAGGCCGACTTTTAATAAAATCAAGGCGGAAGAAAAAAGGAGTCCCGCCGCCCCGGTTTTCCCAGATATCGTAATCGGAGAACAGCACCCTGAATTCCCGGTTATTTTCAAAATACTCCGGGGTTTTGTGCATTAAAGCCGCATCCACATCGCCCTGCCGCAAAGCCTGCTCAATAACCGCCTCTTTAATGACTAAAAGATCGGCCGCGTTTTTAGGATCTTCTATGCCGTGTTTGAGCATATAAGCCAGATGAAAGTAGCCGCTGCAGCCCTGAGCGGAAGGGGAGCCTATTTTTTTGCCGATTAAATCGTGAGCCGTTTTGATGGGACTGTCTATTTTGACGATGGCCACCATGTGAGGCACCCTTTGGGAGCTTTCCGTCTTCTGGGCCACGGCCAAAATCCCGGCCCCGGCAGCAATGGCCGATATGGTGGTGTTGACGTGACCGCCGGAATTGGTGTGAATAAGATCCTTTAACACCGACGGGATTGTCTGGGTTGAAGGGACTGCCCCGACATAGTTAACTTTAATTCCGTTTTCGTCAAAAAAACCCATCTCCTCAGCGGCCATCAGGATTTCCGGGGAAGTTAGATCGGCTGAGTTGGGTACATTTAAAACAAAATACCTCCGGCCGTCTTCCCAGACTTCTCCCGGCTGTAAATCCGAAGGCGCCGGAACTTCCTGGGCTGCAGAAGTAACTGAGACCGCCTTCTTTGGCCGATTGTGGTCCGTAGAAACCTGGCTGTCGCCGCAGGCCGGAACTAAAGACGCAATTACAGCCAGGCTTATGCGGAAAATAAATTTATAAAGATGCCTCATTTCTTATCCTCATTATGTCTTTTAAAAGTCAGCCTTTTACAATTTCGGCCGGTAGTGGGGATTAAACTCATTGGTATAAATCTGCTCTGCAGTCAGACCCGGTTTAATCTCTCCAAAAGCAGTCAGCAGATCTATCCAGACTATGGCCGTTTCCGGTTTGATGATACCGTTGGGAGTATAGTAGCGCTCGGAAACATTGACCACATCCTGATTTGTTCTCCTGGCCGTAATTTCCCTGGCCTCATAGGGATGATCGTTAGACCAGTTTAAGGTTTCGGCAATAGCGGCCACAAAAGCCCTGACCACATCAGGATGCTCCTTTATGTAATCTGTGGAGAAATAAAAAGGTGTTGCCCCGCCGTCACCCGCCCAAACATCATAGTCGGAGAAGACCACGGTAAACTCCCCTTGGCGGTTAATTTCCTCCGGCAGTTTATGGGTCATGGCCAGATCTATCTCGCCCTGCCTTAAAACCTGCTCTAAATTCTTTTCCGGCATAACAATGACCTCAATTTTGGATTTTGCGTCGGCTATCCCGTTTTTATCAAGCCAGGCGTAGGGCGTATATTCGTTACAGCCGCCGATCGTCGGGATGCCGACTTTTCTGCCCACTAAGTCGGCCGGGGCTTTGACGGGACTGTCTTTGGATACAATACCAATCATATGAGGCACACGCTCGGTAGTTTCCGTCTTACCAGCCACAGCTAAAATCTTCGCTCCGGCCGAGATACCGGCGATGGTCCGGTTTATATGGCTGCCCGGACTGACATCAATCCGGCCCGAGACGACTGAGGCCACATTCTGAGGGGCCGGAATGACCCCGATAAAATCCAGTAAAATTCCGTGTTCCTGAAAAATATTCAGCTCGTCGCCAACCAGCAAAATCTCCGGTGAGGTAGGATCCGGCGGCACAGGGACTTTTAAGACCACCAATTTCCCGGTCGAGGCAAATTGATCCGTAACCACGCCGTGGGTGGGACTTTGGCTGTCGGCCGCCGTCCCGGCCTGAGCCGGAGAGCCGGCTGATCCGGCGACCGGACTTGAGGCGGCCTTGCCTCCAGCCGGCGGAGCCGGAGTCTTGGTCTCATTCCGGCAGCCGGTCACTGCAAATACTCCGATTACCAATAAAACCAGGCTCAAAAAAGTTTTATTCAATCCGTAAGTCATTTAAGCACCTTAACCTTCAGCCGGACCGATCTTTCGGCGGCCCGGATTAATCCGCAATCAACCCCTGAAGCTGACCCCGGCCAAAGTCCCGGAGAACTCAAATTTCAGATGTTTATGGCCATATCCAATTTTGAGTTAGTCAAAGTCTGCTGGGCTAAAATGGCTGCTCCCAAAGCACCCGTGTAAATGGCGTCAAACTTTATGTCAGTAAATTTCCGGCCCAGGACCTCTTCCACCGCTTTTTTCATACCAACGTTGTTAGCCACTCCACCGCTGAACATGATCTCCGGGACTAAGCCGATGCGGTTAAAGAGATTTTTAATCCTCCGGGCATTGGCCAGATGGATACCGGCGGCAATATTGGCCGGCGGTTCACTTTTGGCCGACAGGGATATGACCTCCGATTCGGCAAAAACGACGCACTGGCTGCTGATATCGGCCGCCGCTGTAGCTTTTAAGGCTTCCTCCCCCAGTTCCTCGGTCGTCAGCCCCAGAAGTTCAGCCACTTTTTCTAAAAAGCGGCCTGTCCCGGCGGCGCACTTATCATTCATAATAAAATCCACCACCCGGCCGTTGCGGGGATCAACCCGGATAGCTTTAGCGTCCTGGCCCCCGATATCGACTATTGACTGGATATCGGAGTTTAAGTAATAAGCTCCCATGGCGTGGCACGTAATTTCGGTGATGATCTTCTGGCGGGTGTCTTTAAGATCAAAAGCAATACGCCCGTAACCGGTGCCGACGGCTAAATCAATCCCGTCTAAAGTTACACCGGACTCGGCGGCCGTTAAGGCCAGAAGCCTGTCTACCGTCTGCTGCATGAAAACGGCGGTCGGAGTCAGGACCGAGTAAATCAGCCCGTCTTTCAGCAATACTGCCTTACCGGTCCGGGAACCGATGTCAAATCCTATTACCACGTCATCGGTCAGTTCGCCCACCCGGCGCTGATCTAAAACCAGGTCCGCTTTAATATTCATTTTTTTCTCCATATTTTTCAGCCGCTTTCAGGCGGCCAGCATTTCCACAAAAGCTTTTACCCTGGTCAAAACCTGGCCCGTGGGCAGACCGGTCTGAAAAGAACCTTCCAGATTGAGGCACGGCAGGTCCTGCCCGTGAAAAAAACGCCGCCACATCTCCCGGTCGACCGAAGCAAAAGAGCAGCCTATGTAGCCGTATAAAATAACCCCCCTGGCCTTCAGTCTGGATACTTCCGCAGCCAGAACATTCCGGGCGTAAACCCCGGCTCCGGCCACGGAATTTCCGTAAACCCACCTGGCCAGTGATTCCAAAGGCGGGACATCCTCCCGGTACAATCTGAAAGGGCCGCTCCGTAAACCCAGTATTGCGCCCCCGGCCTGGTCTATGGCCTCGTAAACTCCGAACTCCTGGCCAGTACCCCCGGCCCAGACCAGAGGGATGACATCTTTTTGATCTGTTTCCCTGACCGGGGTGTCCTCCAGCTCGCTGATCAGTTCGTCAATAGCCGCCTCATATTCCTCGGGCTGACCGAAATAATTGTTTAAGCCCACATTCAAAGTGAGGATAACGGCCAGACTTTTCATATAAAAAGGCCGGGCTGTTCTGAGTTCCAAAACTCTTTTCAGTTTACACAGGAGCCGGTTTTTGCGGACTATCTCATACCTCAGCTTACTTTCGTCAATCTTTCTTCGGCCGGTCAGCCAAAGGGCCACATCAAGCATCTGCTCGACCATAAACCCAATAAGCTGCTCCAAACGTTCTCCGTCCACCGTCGGGCCGCGGTAAATGACTTCGTTATTAAAAATATCGTAGCCCTGTTCCCCCATGACTTCCCAGGCCAGATTAAAAGGCTCGCAGCTTGAGGCGCTGCCCAGAATCCGGTTAATGGTTCCTGTATTGATCCTTTTATGCCACTGGGCTACGGTACACTTGACCATGGAGCAGGTTTCCGCCGGAAACTGATAATAGTCTTCAGCAATGAGCAGTTCTTCCCTTTGGCTGTAGCGGCCCATTTCCGTGTAAGATACTGGTATGACACCCAAAGAATACAAAAGGGGCGGCTGGTAGTTATTGGCCGCACACCAGACGGCATTCCGGCCGTTTTTGTAAGCTCTCTCTGCGTCCGGGATATAGTCTTCGGATAAAGTGAGCAGCTTTTGGACGGCCGGCGAATAATGGTGGACTTTTTTGCAATAAGCCACATATTCTTTTTGAGTGGCCGTGTCCTCAGGCCGGATTTGTTTTTCGGTTCTTATATTAAAAGTCACGCTGACCTCGCAGGGGGAATTTTTACGGCCGGCCGGGCCCGTCCGGCCGCCAGCATTTCCACAAAAGCCCTGACCCTGGTCAGGACCTGGCCGCTGGGGGAACCGGTCTGAAAAGAGCCCTCCAGATTGAGGCACGGCAGACCTTTTTCGTGGAAATACCGCCGCCACATTTCCCGATCAATGGAGGCAAAAGAGCAGCCGATATAGCCGTACAGAATTACCCCTTTGGCTCCCAGCCTTTCCACTTCCGACTCCAGCACATTCCGGGCGTAAACGCCGGCGCCGGCCGAAGAGTTATCGTATACCCAGCGAGCCAGGGATTCCAAAGGCGGAACATCTTCCCGGTAAAACCGGAACGGGACACTCCTTAAACCCAGTAAAGCCCCTCCGGCCAGATCAATGCTTTCATATACCCCGAACTCCTGACCCGTGCCCCCGGCCCAGACCAGGGGAATTACATCTCTTAAATCCCGTTCCGAGACCTTAGCCGCCCGCAGTTCCCCCAAAAGCTCGTCAACGGCCTCTTCGTAATCCTCCGGTTTTCCGAAATAATTATTCAGGCCCACGTTTAAAGTTAAAATGACGGCCAGAGTCTTCATGTAGAAAGGATGGGACCGCCTGAGTTCCAGCACAGCCTTAAGTTTTCCCAGCAGGCGGTTTTTGCGGGCAATTTCGGTTTTAAGGCGCCCTTCGTCAATTTCTCTCGATCCGGTCAGCCAAAAGGCTGCATCCTTCATCTGCCCGACCGTAAACATGATCAGCTGCTCCAGGCGCTCTCCGGTCACGGTCGGACCCCGGTAGATGACTTCATTGTTAAAGACATCGTAGCCCTGCTCCCGCATGACTTCCCAGGCCAGATTAAAGGGCTCGCAGTTGGACGAGCTGCCTAAAATCCGATTAATGGTCCCTTTGTTCCGCCTTTTGTGCCACTGCCCCACAGTGCACTTGACCATGGAACACGTCTCCACCGGAAACTGGTAGAAATCCTCAGCCACCAGCATGTCTTCCCTGGTGCTGTAGCGGCCCATTTCCCCGTAGGACACCGGGGTTATGCCCAAAGAGTAAAGGAAAGCCGGTTCCCAGTTGTAGCCGGAGCACCAGACGGCCGGTTTTCCTTTTTGGATAAACGCCCGTTCGGCTCCGGGCACATAATCTTCCGAAAGATCCAATAGTCTTTGGACAGCCGGGGAATGGGCGTGAACATTTTTGGAATATTCAATATAGGCCTTCTGACCGGAGATGCTTTCGGGATCATCTTCTTTGGCCAAAGCCGTATCAGAGTTCATAATTTTCTCTCCTATTTTTTTCAGGCGCTTTGAGACAAAACCCGCTCCTCGTTTAAGACCTCAATGAAGGCCTCCAGACGGGTTTTCAACTGCCCCTGATCGCTTTTGGAGTAATCCATGGCCACTTCCAGAACCGGCAGGCCCAGACTCTGGAAATGCTTAAAGAACTGATGCTTGACCTGGCCGTAGCAGGGGCAGAATTTTAAGTAAACGTATAAAACGCCGTCCACCCTGTATTCCCGGGCAAGTTCCCCGGAAACGGCGATCCGTTCGGCCAGAGGTTTCATCCGGGTGCAGGGCGACTGATCCAGATAACCGTGGGCCAGAGACGTATAAGGATCTATATTTTCATCTAAAAGGAAACTGACGTTCCTGGCTCCGGTGCAGTGATCTTCTATGACCACCCTGGCGCCCAGCGTATCTTCCGCCAGATCCAAAAGCCGCCGGTCCCCGTCGGCCACAATTCCCCCGGCCATCATGAGCCGCAGGGGCGGCTTACGGTCAAACGGAGCCACCAAAGACAGGCGGTGATAGAGATCCAAATACAAAGTCAGGAGCCGGTCCGGGGGCAGATAAAATAATGCCTTGGCCGCTTCCAGAAAGTCCCGGCCCTTGATGGGCGGGTAATCGCTTTTTCTTAAATCGGAAATCTTCTTTAAAGTCTTGCGGACCAGGTTATAAAGTTTCAGGCGATCGCGAACATCTTCCTCGGCAATGACCCGGCCGGTCAGCTTTTCTAGATCGTTTTTGAAATTAATGATTTCCGTGCGGTAAAAATCCCGGGACGATTCCTTATGCCGCAGTCTGGGCAGAGTAAAAATCTCCGACGGCCCGAAAAAGTCACCGACGGCCTCGCCCACTTTTTTTATGCAGTCACAGGTGTAAAAAGTGTAGACTTTTTCCAGGGCCTTATTTAAAGGCACCTCTTCTTTAAAAGCCCCCAGAATACTCTTGGTAAAGTCGCAGAAAACGCTCTGGGTTATCTGCTCCCCGCTGGCCACGATATCCGAAGAACCCATCTTAAAAAGACGGACATAGTTGACTCCGGCGGCCGACATAATTTCCAAAGGCGTGTACGAGCATAAATAACCCACGCTGTGACGGCCTGTTATACCGTCAGTAACTGCCCGTTCGTGACTTCCTACCTCGTTCAAAATATCCGTCAGGCTGACATTGACCTCGTTTTTGGGCGCAGCGGATTCTTTGGCCTGAGCACGGGAAAACCTGCGCGCCTGGATAGCCGCCCCTAAAGCTCCGGCCAGGACGGCGTCCAGTTTAAAGCGGGCTATGGGGTAACCGACCAAGTCTTCTATGGCCTTACGCATACCGGCGTTATTGGCTACACCGCCGGAAAAAGCCAGCCCCGGCTCAATGCCCACCCTGGACAGAAGATTTTTGACCCGCCTGGCCGTAGCCAGATGGATGCCGGCGGCTATGTCGGCCGGAGCGGCTCCTCTGGCCCGTAAGGAGACAACTTCCGACTCGGCGAACACAACGCACTGACTGGAAATTTCCGACGGCCCTTTGGACCTCAAGGACATGGGGCCCAGCATATCTAAATCCAAATCCAGAAGCTGGGCGACTTTTTCTAAAAAACGGCCGGTGCCGGCGGCGCATTTATCGTTCATAACAAAACTGACCACCCGGCCGGTTTCCCCGTCGACCCGGATGCTTTTGGAATCCTGTCCGCCGATATCTATAATCGTCCTGACCTGGGGATCTAAATAATGGACACCAAGTGCGTGACAGGAAATTTCAGTCACAATCCGGTGCTCCACAGCCGGGAAAGACATGGCCACCCGGCCGTAACCGGTCCCGACTATGTACCTCAGGTTTTCGTATTTCAAGCCGGACAAGCCCAGAAGCTCGGCCAGAAGGGCATCGGCCGTTTTCTGCATATTAATGCCGGTAGGAACCTGGAGAGAAAATATCTCCCCGTCTTTCAAAAGCACGGCTTTGGCCTGCCGGGATCCGACATCTAAGCCGGCTACCGGCGGTCCGTAGAGCTCTTCGACCAGCTCCTGGGCAATGACCTCTGTAAATTTCATAAATTTTCTCCCTAATCTGACTTGCTCCAAGCTGTTTTTTCTAGGCCGATCTTTTCCAGGCCGAAAGACGCGCCTCCAGCTGCCCTAAAGCGAAATTGACCAGCATACCCAGAGATATTAAAATGATTATAGCTGCGTACATTTTGGCGATTTCATCTTTGTGCTGGGTATCAAAAATCAAAAAACCCAGACCCGAACTGGCCCCCAGCATCTCGGCGGCCACTAAAGCCACCATGGACCGGGTGGCGCTTATCCGCAGACCGGTTAAAATATACGGGACGGTTGAAGGCAGAATTACCCGGAAAAACAGAGCCGCCGTTGATATGCTCATTGATTTGGCGGCCTTAACGTATATGGCGTCCACGGCCCTGACACCGTCGATGACGCTTATTAATAAGGGCCAGGCTGCGGTCCAGAATATGATGATGAATTTAGCCGTCTCGCCGAGGCCGAAGATCAGCAGGACAATCGGATAAAGGGCCAAAGACGAGGTATTCCTGAAAAGCTGGACAATAGGATTAAAAAACTGGTGGACTTTCTTCGACCAGACCATCAGAAAACCCAGAGGCACTGCCACGATGACCGCAGCCGTAAAGCCTGTAAAAGCTCTTTTTAAACTAATCGCCATATGAACTTTAAGTTCACCGGAACCGGCAATTTCCCACAGCCGGGCCAAAACTTCCGAAAGGGGCGGCAGAGTCCGTGGACTTATGATGTCCAAAGAAGGCAGGACTTGCCAGCTCAAAAGAAGAAGTCCGATAACCGCCGTCCTGCGAAAAATAAGCCGGCCGCTTAAAAGCTTCTTTTTTGTCTTAGTTGTTCCCACCGTCGAGCCTCTCACATCCCAAAATAGATGGATTTTTCCTGCCAGGCCGTTAAATGCTTCTCCAGATAACCTAAGGCTTCGTTCACGGCCACACCCATTAAAGCCAAAAAAATGACTCCCCCGTACATCTCCGGGATGGCGTATCTGGCCTCAAAATAAAAAATCATGTAACCGAGACCGGCGTTAGAACCGATCATCTCGGCGGCGATTAAAATCAGAATGGAATTGGCCGCGCCTAATCTGACTCCGGTGATAACGGACGGCAGAGCGGCGGGCAGCAAAACTTTCCGGAGCAGAGCCAGATCACCCAGACCTATGGACCGGGCCGATTTTATAAGCCAGGGATCGACGTTTTTAACTCCTGCAATGGTGTTTAATAAAACAACCCACGTTGTGCCCCACATGATTATGGATATCTTGGCTCCCTCGCCGATGCCGAAGAGAAGGATAAATATGGGATACAGAGTTAAGACCGAGGAGTTGCGGCAGGCCTCAACCAAAGGATTTAAGTATTCCTCAAATGTTTTAAACCAGCCCATAAAAACGCCCAAAGGTATGGCCAGCGCCAGGCCGCCGAAAAATCCGCAGCCAAGCCGGAAAATACTTTTATCAAAATGCTTGAAGAATTCTCCGGTTTTAAAAAGATTAAACGTGCCTTTGACCACTTCACTGAAAGGGGGCAATAAAAACGGATCTATCCAGCCCAGCCGGGGAAAAGCCTCCCACATGACTATAATTAAGAAAATTACGGCGACCCGGCGGACTAAAGAGGCGGTGGCATTTAAAATTTTACTTCCCGCGCTTTTTACAGACCGGTCCGGGTTTTCAGCCCACAGCCCAGGACGGTCCGCAGCCGGACGCGGCTTGATAATCTCATCCCGGCTGTTAGCCGAAGCCTTAGCCAGGGCCAATGGTCCGCTCATTACAAAGCCGCCTGAGCGTCTATGACTTCGGCCACATCGGTAATTACTGCCCTTGGCTGATCTTCCTGAATCTCCTTGCCTGACTTCAGATACTGTCCGATCTTATGCCTCAGCCAGCCGAATTCGGCCGAACCCCGGCTGCCCTGACGGGGGCGGCTTAATTTAATGTTAACCACATCCGTAATACGGCCCGGTCCGGCGGCCATGACGGCGATGCGATCGGCTAAATAGACGGCTTCATCAATGGCGTGGGTGACAAAAACCACGGTTTTTTGCGTCTTCTCCCATAAACCCAGAAGTTCATCCTGGAGCGTCTCCCGGGTCTGAGCGTCAAGTGCCGCGAAAGGTTCATCCATTAAAAGGACTTGCGGATCAAAAGCCAGAGCCCGGGCAATGGCCACCCTTTGTTTCATGCCCCCGGAAAGTTCGTGCGGATAGCGGTTGGCAAAAGACGTCAGACCGACCATTTCCAAATAATGACCGCTGATGGCCCGGCGCTCTTTTTTGGGTATTTTTTTAATCGACAGGCCAAATTCCACATTAGCCCGCACATTCAGCCAGGGAAATAAAGCGTATGCCTGCATGACAAAGCCGCGATCCATGGCCGGGCCTTCAATGACCCGTCCGTCAATAAGGATGGCTCCCCCGGAATTGGGAATTAATCCGGCCAGCAAATCCAAAATCGTCGATTTACCGCAGCCGGAAGGCCCCACCAGAGTCAAAAACTCGCCGTCATAGACGTTTAAATTGATGTTGTCTAAAACCACAAAGTCGCCGCAGCCGCCGTGCTCTTTTTTAATCCGGTAAACTTTCCGGACATCTTTGAACTCTATTTTGATCTTTCCCGCAACCGGCGGTTTCAGATCAGTTAAGTGATCCATAATTTCCTCGGGCCAATATAACCGGGCATTTTGGCTTAAAGTTTCAGCGGTCCAGGACCAAAAGCAGGCCCAGAACGTGAGGGGCGATAATTTGACACTTCTGCCCAAATAAATTCAGACAAAAAAATCAAATCACATTGTCAGGCAGGTTAACAGAGATAACAAAAGTTAAGATGAGATAAGACCAAAAAGCCGACTGCGCTTTTAGAACTGCTTCGGGAGGTGACAGATGATATGAGCCAGAATTTCATGATCAAAACCGTTCCTTTCTGTTATTTAGCCAAAAGCTGAGGAACTGTAATCAGAAATTTCCGACGTTTAGCTGGGGTAGCCGAAACTTCCTGGACAAAAGACCGTCAAAATCAGACCTGATTAATACAAATACAATAGTCTTAATATGGTTTGATTATATTAATAAAGACTACATAAACATAAAAAGGCCGGATATATTCTGTACTTGAACATATCCGGCCTTTAAGTTTCTTAATCAGCCAAAATATTTAATTTTTCTAAATTACCGCTTCGGAACCTTACAAAGTTTCGAAGACCGGAAAGTAACTTAGCAGGCCCTGAATTATTTGTCAAGCCTTTTTTTTATTTTTTTGAAAAAAATTTTTTTCCTGACCCGGACGGCTAAAGCCGTCAGGAAAACTCTTCAGCAGCGGCAGTTCAGGCCTTATGCCTGGGGCAGGGCATCAAGCTTGGCAAAATCAAAAGACGCCTCCGTCAGCTCATTTCGCATTGAATCAGGAATAATCTTCCGGCCCGCTGCGGCCGTAAGCTCCCGGTTACCGGCTCTGGTTCCCAGGTTGGTAAAGCCGACCAAAAGGCCCTGACTGTCCAGAACCACTTTACGGTAAGCCGTCTCCGTTTCCGCCTCCAGGCCGGTGAGTTTATCGTCAGGATCAATATTGCCGACGGCCACCAGATCAATGCCGGCCACTTTCAGGGTGCTGGAGGGCGGGGCCGCCCGGTACGCTGTTCTGGCTCCTGGTTCAGCGGCCGCTAAATTAGCCCCGGCAATCAGGCCCTGGGCCCGGCTGATGGTCCACAGACCGGAAAAGCCGTCCTTGCTCTGGGCGCAGTCACCGGCGGCGTAAATGCCAGGCATGGATGTTTCCAAATACTCGTCGACCACAATGCTCCGGTCAATCTTAAGCCCTAAAGTTCTGGCCAAACTTACGTTGGGCACAATACCTGCGGCCAGGATTAAAAGCTGGGCCGGCAGCTCTTCGCCGGAATCCAAAATAACTTTTTCCACCCTGGTCAGGCCCACGGCTTTGACGGCGTTTTTGCCCAAATGAAACTCGAAGCCCAGCTTGGCCAGCATCCGCTGGAGCTTGGCCGCGCTTTTTGGGGTAGTCTGACGGGGCAGTATCCGGCCTGATCTTTCCATAACATGGACTTTAAGGCCTCTGGCCGTCAGAGCGTAGCCCATTTCCAGGCCCAGAAGCCCCGAGCCCACCAGAACGGCTTCCCTGGAGCGGTCGGCCTCGTAGAAAAGATGGGCCGCCTCGGTCAGCCGGCGGACGGCGTAGACGCCGGCCAGATCCAGACCCGGCAGAGGAGGTTTGTTGCTTTCCGCGCCCGTAGCTATCAGCAGGCGGTCAAAATACTGACGGCTGCCTAAAGAGCCCCGGATGAGCTTGTCTTCCAGGTTGACCTCAACTAAGCTTTCGCCCTTCCTTAGTTCGATCTTTTTCTCCTGGTACCATTCGGCCGGATGGACCAGGATCTTGTCCTGAGTCACTTTGCCGGCCACAACTTCCGGAAGTCTGGGCCGAAAATAAAGCAGCTCGCGCTCCTGACTGAAAACCGTGATCTCGGCCTTGGGATCTGACTCCCGGGCCGCTTCGGCGGCGGTTATTCCGGCAATGCCGGCTCCGGCTATGACAATTTTCATTAAATCACCAAAAATCTCCCGACCAAAAGGCCAAGAGAGGATAAAATTTCTTGTGACCTAAAAATCCTGACCTGCCGGCCGGCCTAACCCTGACAGCAGCATAATTAAAGATCCGGGGCCGGCACTCCGCTAAACTGCCTACTTGACGCTGACAATACAGTAGTCCTGGGGACCGCTGGGCGTGTTGACCCGGACATCGTCGCCCTCCTCCCGGCCCAGTAAAGCCCGGCCGATGGGGGTAGCCACGGACAGAAGGCCCCTTTCCGGAGCCGATTCGTAGGGACCGACCAAAGTATAGGTTCTGAGTTCCCCGGTATCAGCATTTTCCATGGTGACCGTGGCTCCGAAAACACAGCGATCGTAGGGACCGGCAATCTCTTCTATCTGGCTCGTGGCCAGCTGGGTTTCCAATTCGGCAATCCGGCCCTCAATAAAACCCTGCCGCTCTTTGGCGGCGTGATACTCGGCGTTTTCCGAGAGATCGCCGTGGGCCCGGGCTTCCTCTATGGCCTTGATGATTACCGGACGTTCCGTTTTGATGAGCTTTTCCAGCTCCTTTTTTATCTTTTCCCGGCCTTCCCTGGTGATAGGGACTAAATCCATGATTACCCTCGAAAAAAATGAGATTAGACCGCCGCGCTCAAAAATCACCCCCCGTCCTGACCGAATTAATCCGCCTGTCCGGTGAAGCTCCAGGCTCTTCAGTAAAATTTGGAGCCGGCGCGACTACGGGATATCTTTATCTGAAAGTGTTCAACGGTCATCAACTACCCAAAAAATAACGATTCCGCAGCCAAAATTAGTTGTCACTTCTTTAAAGACCGGGCGGTCTTATCAGACTGGACCCAACTGACTGACGGAACCTTACTTAAGTTTAGGCCAATCCGGCCAAAAAACCAAGTAAAAAATAATCTCCTTCTTTCAACGGAACCCTGTTTAACGGCCATGACCTTAAAATCTGAAAATTCTGGAGGCCAAAATCATGGCTGACCCGGATTACTTCCCCAATAAAATCGCCGGGGCAGTCTATGACCTCAAACCCGTTCCACCAGACTCAAAATAATATAATACAATAGTTAATAAGCTATTTTACATCAATTAACATATTAATTATGAGAATAAATGTTAAAATAGCTCACAAAAAATTATCCAGGCTAACCCTTGACGCCTTCGCAAAAACCTCCTGTTTTCAGAAGTTGAGCTAAAAAAATGTAATGATATCAATTAGTTATAAATCCAATTTTCTAAAAAATGGGCTTTTTGCGAGGCGTCAACCTTATTAAGGCTAGCCCTTTTAGGGTCGACCAACGACCGTCCCTCTTTAGAAGGCCCGAAACCAAAGATAATATTTTCTGTCTGAAAAAACTAAAATCCAGAACTATTACCACGGCACGAAACTCTGATAAGGGCGGTTTTGAACGGCGGGTTATGTCCCAAAAATAGACGGTTGATTTTGTCCGGTACTTGACGAAAAAATTGTCCGCAGAGCTGGCCGCAGCACACATTTTAAAGCTCAAAATTCTATAGGTTCTTAAAAAAATTGTTCTTTCTCAAAACCTGCCAAACCGAAGGCTGCGCCAAGGCGAAACAGATGAAGAAAAAACCACAACGAAAACGTCATCTCCAATTTTTCCCCTATAAATAAATTTTTTAAATATTTCCCTAGACGTTAGGTGGCCTGCTCTCGCTGTCGGCCTGCTCATGTTTGAAGCCTGGAACTGGCAGGCCTTTCCCAGGGCATTGAAATTTGTCCTTTTCTGAGCTTTCTTTGCTGTCTGCGGCGCTGTGGCCCTATTCAGCCGACAACGGCTGATTTTACTAGGGGGCCTTTGGAGGACAGCTGCTGCCGGGGGGAACATGCTGGCTTTTTTAGGCCAGACCTGTCAGCTCGGCGCCGACTTCTGGGAATTTTTCAGGGCCTGATGCCTGCTGACTCTGTCTTTTTTCTTTTGACGCGGGACACCGGTCAGGGCCTGATTCTGTGGCTCACCGGCAGCCTTTGGCTGGGTCTCGGCCAATGGGCTGAACTGAGGCGGTTTACAGATTGTTTCAAGCCTGCCTTAGACAGCTTTTTCCTTTTTGAGCTCTTCTTCTGGGTCATCTGTGAAGCGATGCGCTGGCTCGGCCGGCGGCCTCAGGACAACGGAGGGGACGAACGCCTGGCGCCGAAACTGAGCGGATTTTTCTCTCCTTTCGATCCGGGGCGCGGGTTGACCCGCTATGCGGGAACAGAATTTCTGATCCTGCTGACCGGCAGATTTTAGCTTCAGATGAACTCGTTCGTCAGAGGCTCCTCAGACCTGGCTAACGCCGGTCCGATCGCTATTTTTTGTGCCCTGACTTTGCCCGGGACCTTTGTTTTTACATCCTGATTAAGCCTGACATCCTGTTTCTGGCTCTGGGCATTGCAAGTCCTGCCGCCAGTGTCGGGTCATTTCTTTTGAGATCGGCGGCATAGTTTCCGGGGTCAATAGAGGCCGGACGGGTTCCGCCGACGACCGAGAGCTTGGAGATGGGCATTGAACAGCCCAGCCCGGAAAAACCGAACTCGGCCCCGCGGAGAGGATCAGTCCGCCGCCTCAGAGGTTCGGGCTGGTATCTGCCCCTATTCCGAGCAAAAATGACCCTTCCCGTACCTGAGTAGATCCGGTGCCGTTGTTCCGGTCAAAGTAAAAAAACCGTCTCCTGACTTAACCACTCTGACAGCTCCAGTGATGGCGGTGCCGCTGACCGACCCGGCCGGATAGTCAGTGAGACGGCAGTCAAACACCAGGGAGTTGCCGGAGTTTAAGGCGATGCCGGAGCTGAAATCAACCGCGTTTTGGAAAGAGACTGCCCAGCCGACCGGTGCGCGGCCAGAGTCAGGGAGCCGCCGCTGAAGGAGTACCACCAGTCAGCGGGCACCTCCATGGCCCTGGGGCTAACCCCGGTTTGCTCAATCCTGACCTCTTTGGCCCCTTCTGGCCCGAACACTGCCCCATCCGGCGCGGTTTGTCAAGTTGGTTTGTGACCATCCAATGAAATTTCTCACAAGATTTTAGCCAGGGAAGCGGTAAATTTCAAAAGTCTATTGACTTGTCCGGTGTGTTGATGTAAAATATAAATACATAATGTTTGCAGCTGCTAATTTTCGGTTCGTAAGGAGGTATACTTGTGTCCGAAGTCATAAACAAAGATGGATTGATGGCTTTGATGGCAGAGAAGTTGGTTCTTTTACGGACGAATATGAACATGAAGCAAAAACAGCCTGCGACTAAAGCAGGAATCAGCAGGCAAAGCTTGTATGAATATGAAAACAAGAAAAGACCAATGACTTGGAGCACATTCTTGGCGTTGCTGTCAATTTTTCGAGAATATAGTAGCACAAATGACTTGTGCTTGAACACTTTGGAATTTACTCAGCCGAACTCAGCAAATACCTGACATCACCGGAGATAACGAAGAATTAATAAGGGAGTTTTGAAAGGCTTTGGTTTTGGTAGAGGTGTTTGAAATATATGGATTTAATATTGCCATATAACCTAAATTCCTCATTTTTTTAGCGTAGACACAGTTGGTCGGTCCGACCTGTAAGATCAGAATCCACAAATTCCTACTATATAAGAGTTTCACGAGTCAAAAATAAATTTGGGTGGCTAT
>JAISEL010000081.1 GCA_031264185.1 Deltaproteobacteria bacterium | reverse complement strand
CCAGTTATCCTGGTCGGAGACAGTGTCTGGTGGGTAGTTTGACTGGGGCGGTCGCCTCCAAAAAAGTAACGGAGGCGCGCAATGGTTCTCTCAGCCTGATTGGAAACCAGGCGTAGAGTGTAAAGGCATAAGAGAGCTTAACTGCGAGAGAGACATTTCGAGCAGATACGAAAGTAGGTCTTAGTGATCCGGCGGTCCCGTATGGAAGGGCCGTCGCTCAACGGACAAAAGGTACGCCGGGGATAACAGGCTTATCTTCCCCAAGAGTTCATATCGACGGGAAGGTTTGGCACCTCGATGTCGGCTCATCTCATCCTGGGGCTGAAGCAGGTCCCAAGGGTATGGCTGTTCGCCATTTAAAGAGGTACGTGAGCTGGGTTTAAAACGTCGTGAGACAGTTTGGTCCCTATCTGCTGTGGGCGTAGGAAATTTGAGAGGGCCTGACCTTAGTACGAGAGGACCGGGTTGGACGAACCACTGGTGCACCAGTTGTCTTGCCAAAGGCATAGCTGGGTAGCTAAGTTCGGAAGGGATAACCGCTGAAAGCATCTAAGCGGGAAGCCTGCCTCAAGATAAGATTTCCCAGGGTGAATAACCCCTAAAGGACCCCGGAAGACTACCGGGTTGATAGGTCGATTGTGTAAGCATGGTAACATGTTCAGCTTATCGGCACTAATAGTCCGTGAGGCTTTCCTTTTACACCTTCATTAAGGGCGCTTTATTTAAGATTTGTTCCCATATTCATTTTATAAAATTTTTAAGTTTGGAGATAAGTTCTCCATTAAATACCGGTAGTAATGTCGTGGAGGCCCCACCCGTTCCCATCCCGAACACGGAAGTTAAGCTCCACAGAGCCGATGGTACTGCACCTTAGGGGTGTGGGAGAGTAGGACGCTGCCGGTTTTTTTTATCCAAAGCTCCGTAAACTGCGATCTTTTAGCCGGGCATATAGGGCCAGTTCCGAATCGGTTTTTGAGCCTTCAATTCAGCAGGTTAAATGTTTTGTTTCCAGGCAGTTCGGCTTTTTGGCCTGTTGAGGATCAGACTTTAGTCGGGCGACGGCCCAGAAACCCACCAGGGGATACGGAAGCCGCCGATAATGTTTTGGCTCTGTCAGAATTCTCTGTTTTTAGGCAGGGGGATGTCAGCTAAAGTCCTTATTTCGGTGAGGTCTTATGTTCCGTTACCTCCCATTTTTATTGCCTTTATTCTTTATTACCTGCACTAAAGTTGTTCCTATTGATTTTCCATATAGAGAAAACACTTTTTTATTAAATTCTATTGACAATACTCAAAATATTGCTCAATCATGTTTAAATTTGGTGGTTTCTCCGCCTGAGGTTATTCCTCCACAATCAGCTCCCAATTAATCTCCTCTTTTTTATCCCCCTGACTTATAATACATTTCAGATGTTCTTGTATTTTGGCCTTTTGCATGCAGCCGGCAGAGAATCCGGCCTGAAATTTAGGCCGTGATTTTATTCCTTCAGTATTTTTGGTCAGAAGATCTTTTTATTTGTGGGCTCCAGATAATAACGGTAATTATTTTTTTAGCTTATTTGCGTTTATTTGGAATTAAATTTTAACCATCGGCAGTCATTTATTAGAGTTTTTTAGAACCATTTTTTTTCGCCGAACTTCTATGCTCTGTTTTATTTTGGTGAGGCATTCTTATGGATAAATATGAAGATTTTACTGATTTCATGCGTTATGATGAAAAAAATCAGATTGTTTATACTAGTTCTGAGGATCAATTTCATCAAACTTATCAGATGAGTACGGTCATTTTAGAAAATTTAGCCGGCGGTCAGGTTGACTCTGAGCTTTTAGACTACTGGAAAGCCGAAGCCGGCAACGGAGACCTCTTCTGTCTGTGCTGCCTGGCTTTTTATTTTTCCGAAGGACGTCAGGACAGCCGTCCTGATTTGGGTCTGACTCTGTGGCAGAAGGCAGCCGGGACCGGCTTCCCTTTTGCTCTTTATTGCCTGGGACTTTTTCATCATAAGGGCCTGGACGGCCGGTTCGATCAGGCTCTGGCTGTTCAGTTCTGGCTAATGGCGGCCGAAAGAGGTCAAACCGAAGCTCAGTATGCCTTGGGCCAAGCTTATTATCTGGGTGAAGGTTTGACCAAAAACAGTAAAATTGCGGCCAGCTGGTTTTTTAAAGCGGCCCAAAAGCATATGCCCGGCGCCCAGTTTATGTTGGGGCAGATGTATTTGGAAGGCGACGGCGGTCTGCCGGTTAACCATGACCAGGCTGTCTTTTGGCTTTCTAAAGCCGCCGAAAACGGCTATGATGATGCTTACGCTTACTTAGGCGTCTGCTACCTGGAAGGCTCTGGCGTGCCACGCGATCAGAAACTGGCTGTGGATATGCTGAAAAAAGCGGCCGAAATAGGTCACTCAGGGGCTGAAATCTGTTTAGGAGCCTGCTACCGGAAAGGTTTGGGCGTGAAGGAAGACATTGGAGAGGCCATTGCCTGGTACATGAAAGCGGCTGGCCGCGGGGTTCCGGTGGCTGCCTATAATTTGGCCGTTATTTACTGTCACGGTGATGGCGTACCGGAAGATCAGCCTCTTTGCCGATTCTGGTTTCAGAAGGCGGCGGATTTGGAGCACCTGCCGTCTATGGCTGAACTGAGTAAACTTTTTATCATGGGTCTGGGCGGCCCTAAGGAAGGAGATAAGGGGTTGGCTTTACTCAATAGGGTGGTTTTAGCCGATCCTCAGACCAAAGACGATGAACTGGCCATTGCCGAAGCCCAGTATTATCTGGGTCTGGTGTTTCTCGAAGGATTTGAGGTTGTAGAGCCCGATCCTCTGGCCGCTGTCGGGTGGTGGGAAAAAGCGGCCAGAAGAGGCCATCTCGAAGCCCAGCACAATCTGGGCCTCGTTTATATGGAAGGCCGGCCCGGAATTGAGCCTGATCGTGCCCGCTCCGATTACTGGTTTCAGATGGCTATTTCACAGGACGTAGATGAGTGGGAAGAGGAACTTCAGGAAGAAAATCATGATTCCAAGTCCCGCCACTAGGAGCCTGCCGGGTTATAGCGCTAACCCTGTGAATTCATTGAATATTTCGCTGAACAGTTTGTTGGGAAAAATCTAGCAAAATCAACGGCTTGAAGGATTCAAAACCCTATAATCCGGCAGGCTAACAGAGTCCTGCCTTAACTGGTCCATTCTAAAGCGGCGTTTAGCCTTTTTTGGATATTGTCGGGGCCTAAAATCTCCATAATTTCAAAAAGACCGGGACTGGCAGTTCTGCCGGTCAGGGCCAGGCGAAGAGGCTGGGCAATGGCTCCTATTCTGACATTTTTCTTTTGGGCCATATTTTGAATCAGGCTGTCAAAAGCTTCGTGAGTAAGGCCAGGGTTCTGGGCCAGTTCCAGGCCCAGTTCCTTAAGATTGGCTAAGTTATCCGGGGTTAGAAGTTTTTGGGCTTCAGTGGAATCTATTTTGGGCAGGGACAGGAAATAGAACTCGGCTTTATCGGCCAGTTCGGCTAATGTTTTGCCCCTTTCACGGACTGTGGCTGCGACTTTAATTAAATAGTCCGGATTAGGGCAGATAAGATCTCTGGCCGCCAGATAAGGCCAGATCAGTTGGCCCAGTGTCTCCAGCGGCGTTTCTTTAATATAATGGGCATTAAGCCAGTTTAGTTTATCGGGATTAAAGACACTGGCTGCCTTTCCTACTTGCTTTAAAGAAAAAAGCTCCACCATTTCTTTTAAGCTGAAGATCTCCTGATCACCGTGAGACCAGCCGAGTCGGGCTAAGTAATTGTTTAAGGCTTCCGGCAGATAGCCCATCTCCTTATAGGCCATAACCGAAGTGGCCCCGTGGCGTTTGGACAGGCGGCTTTTGTCTTTGCCCAGAATCATGGGTACGTGGCCGAACTGGGGAACCTGGACACCCAGAGCCTGATATAAAAGGATCTGGCGGGGAGTATTGCTGACATGATCGTCTCCCCGGATAATGTGGGTTATGTTCATGGTCAGATCGTCTATGACCACAGCCAGATTATAGGTTGGAAAGCCGTCGGCCCGGAGCAGGACCAGATCGTCCAGTTCCTGGGAGTCAATGACTATCCGGCCTTTTATTAAATCTTTCCATCCGACTGACTGGCTGTGAGGACATTTGAAGCGGACGGCTGCTCCCGGAGCCGGACCCAGCCCCAGTTCCCGGCAACGGCCGCCATAGCGGGGTTTGCCGCCTCTGGCCAGAGCCTCTTGCCTTTTGGCCTCAATTTCTTCCGGTGGGCAGTGGCACCAGTAAGCTTTACCGGTGTCTAAAAGTTTTTGGACATACTCCCGGTGAAGCCCGGCTCTAGCTTTCTGGAAAACCGGCTGGCCGTCCCAGGTCAGACCCAGCCAGGTCAGAGCATCTAAAATGGCCCCGGTGTACTCGTCTTTGGAGCGCTGGACATCGGTGTCCTCAATGCGGAGGATGAATTGTCCGCCCTGATTTCTGGCCAGAAGATAGTTAAAAAGGGCGGTCCGGGCTCCGCCTATGTGAAGATGCCCGGTGGGGCTGGGAGCAAAACGGGTGATCATCATAGCCTCAGATTTTTCTAGCCTTAGGACTTAACCTTTGGTTTCAGCCGGCGGCTTGTTTAGGAATATGAATATAGTGAAATATTAAATAATAGGCAAGATTATTTGGTTCGGAATTTTAGGACCGGGCGGCTTTTAGGCCGGTTTCAGTGTAGTATAAGGCCGGTATTTTCGGACCCGGGCCGTTTTCCGGCTGGGGCTGTTTGAACTTTACAGTGAGGATTAGGATATGTCAGAGCCTGAACCGGTCAATAAAGCAACGGAAAAAGACAGCACCGGGCCGCTTATTCGGTATAATTTAGATCTGGTCCTGGGACGAAAAATGACGTTCTTCCCGGAGATTGTCAAAATAATGTCCGAAGAGGCCTTTTTGCCGCCCAAACAAACGGAATCGGCTGTGGTTAAAAGACTGTTTAAAGCCGCTGAACGATTAAATGGCTTGTATACTCTGGTCCGTTTAAAGGCCGGGAGCGGGGCCTGGACAGAAACGGAAGCTGCCCTGGAGATAGACGAGACCGCAGCCGGGGAACTCTTGGCCTTGGAGGAGCCTAAAGTCCGGAAGAAGCTTTTGGAGTTCCTCCAAAAAGGAGCCGAGGCGGGTTTGGGGCCGGCCCAGTATCTTTTGGGTTCATTGCATATTGACGGCAGCCTGGGGCCCAAAGAAATTGAACTGGGCCTTGCCTGGCTCGAAGCAGCCGCCGGTCAGGGCCACCCCGAAGCTCAGTATGAGCTGGCTGTCTGTTATGCCGGTCTGCCTGGTTTTCTTGCGCCTGATTTACCATTGGCTGTGGAGTGGATGCAAAAAGCCGCTGACCAAGGTCACGCGCACGCTCTTTATACTTTAGGCCAGCTTTATACGGCCGGAATCATCATGGAGCAGGATTATGAATTCGGTTTTTCCTGCCTACAGAAAGCGGCTGATGAAAATCTGCCCGAGGCCCAACGTCTGCTGGGGGACTATTATGACAGGGGTCTTGGGCTGAAGAAGGACCCGGACAAGGCTTTTCAGTGGTACTCTTTAGCGGCCATGGCCGGGCTGCCCGAGGCTTTCCACAATCTGGCCCTGTGCTATTTGGCCGGGACAGGAGTTAAGCAGGACTTGAAGATGTACCACGATTTTTTGTTCCGGGCGGCCGAAAAAGGTTTGGCCGGTTCCCAGTATCTTCTGGCCTTGAGTTATTTACATGGTCAGGGGACGGATATGGATTTGTCCCTGGGTCTTTACTGGCTCAGACTGGCAGCCGAAAACAATCTGCCCACAGCCCAATACGCTTTAGGGTTCTGCTACATCATGGGCAAGTATCTGCCCCGGGATCCGATGGCCGGAACCAAATGGATGCAAAAAGCCTTTGACCGGGGCAGCATGTTTGAAGCGCTTTATACCGGGGACCAAAAACAGACCGAAAATCCTCTCTTTTTCAGGCTTTAAACTCTTGTTTTTTTGGATTAAAAAGGTTAACATAATCAATTCTGGTTATTGGGACCGGAAGGCCGGATGACTGCGGGTTTTAACGTTTCTGGCCTCAAGAGTCCTGAAATATGCCGGAAAATACGGCCTTGAGTTTGCCTACCTTAAGGAGGTCAAGGTGCCGAGAAAACCTTTTTTAGCCGGCAACTGGAAGATGTTCAAAACCGGCCAGGAAGCTCAGGCCTTTATTAGGGAGTTCGGCCAGCTGGTCAACTCCTGGACAAATAAAGAGGTGGCTTTGGCTGTCCCGGCTGCGGCTCTGGCTGAAGCTGCTCAAGCCGCTGCCGGCAGCCCCTTAGTAATAGGGGCCCAGAACATGCACTGGGAAAAGGAAGGGGCTTTTACCGGGGAGATCTCCGGGCCCATGATCAGAGCGGCAGGAGGGACGGCTGTTATTTTAGGCCACAGTGAGCGCCGCCAGTTTTTTGGCGAAACCGATGAACACGTCTCCAGAAAATTAACTGCGGCACTGGAGTACGGACTTTTGCCCATAGTCTGCCTCGGGGAAACTCTGGCCGAAAGAGAGGCCGGGCGGACGTTTAATGTCCTGGCTAACCAGCTGACCGGTTCTCTGGCCGGCCTTTCCGACTGGGCCGTCGGCAATATAATTTTAGCTTACGAGCCTATCTGGGCCATCGGGACCGGAGTGGTGGCTTTAGTCAGTCAGGCCCAGGAAGCTCAGGCTTTTATCCGCGGCCGTTTATCCAGGCAGTTTAACTCTCAGGCGGCTGAGTCGATCCGGATCCTCTACGGCGGTTCCGTTAAACCTGACAATGCCCAGGCCTTATTGGAGCAGCCGGATATTGACGGGGCTTTAGTGGGCGGGGCCAGTTTGAAGGCCGATTCTTTTGCCCAGATTGTTAATTTAGTGCCTTAAAATTTTTTTAAGAGCTTAGATTAATATGCGTCTTTTGTGTCAGAATCGCTTTAGAGGAGACCAGGAGCGGTAATGTTTCTGGCTCATTGAGAATCCCCCGGCTTTAGGCGGGGGAGATGTCAACTTTGGGACTTTCAACCTATGCTCAGCGCTATTACTGTTGTCCATATTCTGGTGGCCGTTATCCTTATCATAAGCGTTCTGCTTCAGGCTGGCAAAAATTCCGGCATGGGGGCAGCTTTTGGGGGATCTTCGGGTTCGGTCTTCGGATCCCGAGGTCCGGCCACTATTATCAGCCGGGTGACCAGTGTGGCTGCCGTTGTCTTTATGGCCACTTCTCTGTCCCTGTCATTAACTTCACGGTCAAGGCTGGGCGGCAGCTCGTCCATTACCGCTGACGTTCCTCCGGCTGTGGCCGCTCCGGCCTCTGCCACCGCCCCCGATGTGTCTCCGGCCGTTTCGGGCGCCTCTCAGGCCCCTCCGGCCGCGAATGCGGCTGCTCAGACTGGGCCTGCGCCCGAGACTGCCGATGACGCAGCTCCGGCTGCCGGTGAGGCGGCTATGGTCAGTTCCGCGTCTGCTCCGGCCGCCTCTGACAATATGACCGCTCCGGCGGTTGCTGCCGGTTCCGAGACTGGAACTGCTGAGGTCGGACCGGCTGAAGAGCCTGCCGCTCCTCCGGCCCCGGCCGGCCAATAACCTAAGTTTCGGGCTGATTGGATATTTTTTTCTTGACCTAAAACCCAAGCTGACAGATAATTATGTGTTAATCTGTTTTTAGGTCTTAAGCGCTGGGAGTGAAGTGGCCGGGATTGGAAGCGGTGCGGGACAATTTGAAATTCAGTCTGGAATCCTGGCCAGAGGCCGGGCTTAAGGTGGATTTTGTTCTGGTTCCTTCGGTCATATCTCCTTATTTGGAAGCTGCGGTGACCGAAGACGGGGAATTTTCGGAAGCCGATCCGCCCCAGCTGGCCTCATCTATGAGGGGTCATCTGGAGCTTCAGCTTTTCGGAAAGCGTCTGCGCCTGGTCGGCGCCTTTTCGGTTAAAGTGGAGTTTAACTGTCACCGCTGTCTGGCCGCTTTTGTGGACAGGCTCGGGGACAATATCGCCGAGACCGTGGAGCTGGTCAGAGACGACCGAGAGCCGGACGACGAATCGGGGGCGGCGGTCAGAATTATTAATAATGAATTCGATCTGACGCCTTTAATCTGCGAGTTTTTCTGGCTGGCCTGGCCCATGAAAGTTCTGTGCCGGCCTGACTGCGCCGGATTGTGCCTGACTTGCGGGGCTAACTTAAATGAAGGCCCCTGTTCCTGCCATAAGACCCAGATTGTCAGACACTGACGGCCAGGGGTTTGGCCAAGGGGCCGTAAACACCGATCGTGAGGCTGGAGATATAGATATAAGGCGTCTTTCGAAAAATCCGAATCTGAATTTAAGGTATTAAAGACGGCTGTGAAAATAAAGCCGATCCGGCGGCGCCTTTACAGTTTTGGCGGCCGGGGAGGCTGTTGTGACTGCCTCCAGGCTTAGACGTCAGCCGGCTGATGAGCCGGAAATCACACTGGAGACCGGGAGCGGTAAAGTTTCTGGCTCTGTGGCAATCCCTTAACTTCAGGCGGGGGAGGCGGTCAAATACTCTGAAACATTTTTGTGTTTTAGTTAAAATTAGATATATTGGAATTAATAATAGCCAATATGTAATGAGGTATCTTAAAAATGGCTGTTCCCAAGAGAAGAATGTCCAAAATGAAAGGACGTAAAAGGCGGACCCACTACACCGCTCTGACTCCGACTGTAGTTACCTGCGCTTCCTGCGGAGCTCCGACCAGACCCCATTTCGCTTGTCCGTCCTGCGGCCAGTATCGGGGGCGGCAGACTCGGCCGGCCGCCGAGTAGTCTAAGCTTTGGCCCTATGGTTTTTGGGGTTTTTTAAGGATTAAGATGGAACAATTGAGAGTAATTCTCGTCACCGGCGGGGTTCGGGGCATCGGACAGGCCATTGCTTTAAGGCTGGCCGAACCGGGGACGGCGGTGGTGGTCACCCATTCCAGACCCGACTCGCCGGGCATTGAGGAAACCCTTGAGGCGATTAAAAGCCGGGGCGCGGTGGCCGCAGCTGACTGCTGGGCGGCCGAAGATCCGGCGGCGGCCGAAAAAATAGAAGCCATTGCCGCCAGATTCGGGCGTCTGGATGTTTTAATAAATAACGCCGGCCTGACCCGCGACAGTTTAGCGGTCAGATTGACCGACGAAAACTGGCATAAGGTTTTGGAAACCAATCTGTTCGGAGCTTTCAACTGCTCCCGGGCCGCAGCCAGAATTATGATGAAAGCCAAATACGGGCGCATTGTAAGTATCAGTTCCGTGGTGGCTTTTTGCGGCAATCCCGGTCAGGCCAACTACTCGGCCTCCAAAGCCGGCCTTGTGGGCATGAGTAAGTGTTTGGCGCTGGAATTGGCCGGCCGGAATATTACCGTCAATACCGTGGCCCCGGGGTTTATAGAAACCGATATGACCCGCGCTTTAAGCGATAAGGTCCGGGCCGCTCTTCTGACCAGAATCCCGGTGGGCTATATAGGCAGGCCTGAGGATGTGGCCGAAGCGGTGGCCTTTCTGGCTTCCGACAGCAGCGGCTATATTACCGGTCAGACCATTCACGTAAACGGCGGTATGTATCTGTAATCTGGCAGGAAAATTTTTGTTCCGGTCTTTATTCAGATCCTAAAAGGTTCTGTTTTTTAACTTAAAGTCTGCGGGCTTTGAGTCTTATGGTCCGTATTCAGGAGGGTTTTATTCAATGGCTGTAAACTCCGGCAGTCAGGCCGGGTTTCTGAGGGCCTTTTGAAAAATCCCGGGCTGAGTTCAAATGCCTCATATAATGAGGCTATGAAAATAACGTCGATCTGGTCGGCGCATCAAATGTTTTGGCGGCCGGACAGGCCGCCGTTACTGCCTGCTGAGGATTAGACGTTAGTCTGCCGAAGAAGCAGGAACCTACCGAGGAGACCGGGAGCGCTAATTTCCGGCTCTGTGAGAATCCCCCGGCTTAAGGCGGGGGAGGCTGTCAAGTCGATTTTAAGGAGTAACAAATGTCCGAAATAATGGAGCGCGTCATCAAAGTGGTGGCCGATCAGTTGCAAGTTGAGCCCTCTGACATCCGTCCGGAGTCTTCTTTTCAGGACGATTTAGGGGCTGATTCCCTGGATCTGGTGGAACTGATCATGGGCATGGAAGAAGAGTTCGACATCAAGATAGATGACGAGGCCGCCCAGTCCATCAAGGCCGTTCAGGACGCAGTTAACTTTATAGACAGCCATCAGCAATAGGCTAATAGGTCAGAGCGTGCGCAGTCCTGACCCGAAAAGAGTGGCCGTTACCGGCCTGGGTTTAGTCACCCCCCTGGGATTGGATCTGGAATCGACCTGGTCCTCTCTTTTGGCCGGACAAAGCGGGGTCGGACCTATTACCAGGTTTGACCCGGCCGGCTCAAAAACTAAGATTGCCGCCGAGGTCCGCGGGTTTAGGCCGGAGGACTTTTTGGACAAAAAGTCGGTCCGCCGGACAGATCCTTTTATCCAGTTTGCCGTGGCGGCTTCTAAGATGGCCGTAGCCGACAGCGGAATTAACATTGACCAGGAACTGTCCGGCAGAATCGGTTGCGCCTTGGGCTGCGGTCTAGGCGGCCTGGGCATGATCGAGGCCAATCACACCATCATCATGAACGGGCGGTCCGACCGCATCAGCCCTTTTTTTATTCCCATGATGATCGGCAACATGGCTCCTGGCATTGTGGCCATTGAGCTGGGCTTAAAAGGGCCCAACTATCTCATTGCCACTGCCTGCGCCGCCGGCAGTCACGCCGTCGGTTTAGCTTTCCAGAGTATTCGCGACCATGGTTATGAGGCTATGGTCTGCGGGGGCACGGAATCGGTTATAACCCCTTTATCGGTGGCCGGATTTAATGCGGTCAAGGCTCTGTCGACCAGAAATAATGATCCCCGCAGTGCCAGCCGGCCGTTTGATTTAAACCGGGACGGTTTTGTCATGGGCGAAGGGGCCGGAGTTCTGGTGCTGGAGGAAATGACCAGGGCTAAAGCCAGGGGAGCTAAAATTTACGCTGAAGTTTTAGGCTTCGGAGTCAGCTGCGACGCCTTCCATTACACCGCTCCCCCTGAGGACGGAGAAGGGGCCGTTTCGGCCATGGAAGAGGCGATTAAAGACGCCGGGCCAAGAGGTTTCATTAAAGAAGACATAGGATATATTAATGCCCACGGCACCTCCACGGAAATTAATGACGCTGTGGAGACCCTGGCAGTTCGTCAGGTTTTCGGGGCCCGGGCCGATCGGATACCAATCAGTTCCACCAAATCTATGACCGGCCATTTACTGGGCGCGGCCGGGGGGGTGGAAGCCAGTATCTCGGCTCTTGTTCTCCAAAGGGGCGTTATTCCCGGGACTATTAATTTAGACACCCCAGATCCCAGATGCGACTTAGATTATGTAGCGGACGGTTCCAGAAAAGCCGAAGTTAAAGCCGTTATGAGTAATTCTTTCGGTTTCGGCGGGACGAACGGGGTTTTAATCTTCGGAAAACCCGAGGCTTTTGAATAAGTAAGCCTTGTAAATCGGAGGCGATTATGCTGAAGACAGTTTTGTTACTCCCGGCCTTATTCTTTCTGGTCTGGCAGTCTTCTGTCCGGGCCGAGGCCGCCGGTGACGGGTTCATAGATCCGGGGGTTTTTAAAAAGACCCTGGGGCAGTTAGAGATATACGCTCTGTCCGACAGCCGGGGGCGTCTTGATTTTTCAATTATGCTGGGCATCTCGAAAGATCAGATTAAATCTTTAATCGGCCAGAACCCCGAGCTGGACGATAATTCCGTGGCCAGTTACATAAACGCTTTTTTAGTCAAGTGCCCGGCCGGTTTAATTCTGGTGGACACCGGGCTTGGTAACGGGGATATTTTGAAGGATGCGATTATTAAAGCCTCCTTTAAGCCGGAAGATGTAACTGACGTCATACTGACTCATTTTCACGGAGATCATATTAACGGGCTGCTGACCGGGACTAAGCCTCTGTTTCCGAACGCGACGGTTTGGGCTGAAAAGGAAGAGGATACATACTGGCTCAAGCAAGGGGCCGGCAACCGGGGCCGGAGCGCCGAAGAGAAGATTTTTCCGTACCGCAGAGACGGTAAATATAAGCTCTTTGCGGCCGGCGATGAGATTAAACCCGGTGTTTTAACTGTTCCTCTTTACGGTCACACGCCCGGGCACACGGGATTTTTATTTAAGTCCGGAACAGACGAGGATCTCTTGACCTGGGGCGATATTGTCCACGCCTATTTAGTCCAGTTTGCTGAACCCAAAGTGTCCATGACGTATGACGTTGACCCTGAAGAGGCGGCTAAAACCAGGACCGGGATTATGCAAAAATCAGCCGAGGCAGGCTGTCTCGTTGGCGGGGCTCACCTGCCGTTTCCCGGACTGGGCCACGTTAAAGTCAAAGACAGCGCCTTCAGCTGGGAAAAGGAACAATAAGGCCGGAGTTTGTTTCAGCCTTAAGCGGGGTATCATATGACGGCCGAGAAATTGGTGGCCATTGGCGCTGACCACGCCGGCCTGGGTTTTAAGGAATTAATTCGGGATCAGCTTATCAGACTGGGTTTCCAGTATCACGATGTAGGCGCCCCGGAAGGCACCGAGCGGGTTGATTATCCGACTGTGGCTGAAGAAGTGGCTCAGATGATCCAGAACGGCTCCAGTCATTTTGGGGTTTTGGTCTGCGGAACGGGTATCGGTATGGCTATGGCCGCCAACCGCTTTAAAGGTATCCGGGCGGCCAACTGCACCAATGAGGCCATGGCCCGTTTTGCCAGGGCCCACAATGACGCCAATGTCCTGACTCTGGGCCAGCGGCTTCTGGGACCGGATCTGGCCTTATCCATCTTAGAAACTTTTTTAGCCACTCGGTTTGAAGGCGGTCGGCACCAGGGGCGTCTGGCTCTTTTTAACTGATTTTTCTGTTTTCGGGTTTTAGTTTTTTGGCCAGGATTATTCAACATGTTCTCCAAAGATGATAACTGTCCGGATCAGCAATTGACGGCCATTTTACGCCAAGAGTTAATTCGCCAGAGGACGAAGCTGGAAATGATTGCCTCGGAAAACTTTGTTTCCGAGGCTGTTTTGCGGGTAGGGGCTTCGGTTTTCACCAACAAATACGCCGAAGGCTATCCGGACAACCGTTACTACGGCGGCTGCGAGTACGCTGATGAGCTGGAAGCCCTGACTCAGGCCCGGGTCAGGAAGATATTCGGCTGCGAGCATGTTAATGTCCAGCCTCATTGCGGTTCTTCGGCCAATATGGCCGCTTTTTTTTCGGTTTTGAGTCCCGGCGACGGCATTTTGGGCATGAGCCTTTCCCACGGCGGTCATCTGACCCACGGAGCCCAGGTCAGTTTTTCCGGACGGCTGTTTAAAACCGAATTTTACGGGGTTCGGGAAGATACGGAATTAATTGATTACGATGAGGTCCTGGCCAAAGCCGAAAAGGCCAGGCCCAAAATGATCATTGCCGGCGGTTCGGCTTACCCCAGGACCATTGATTTTAATAAATTCAAGGAAATTGCCGACCGAGTCAAAGCGTATCTTCTGGTGGACATGGCTCATTTCGCCGGGTTAGTGGCCGCCGGACTTTTCCCCTCCCCTGTCCCGGTAGCCGATATTGTTACCACCACGACCCATAAGACATTGAGAGGGCCGCGGGGCGGTCTGATCTTATGCCGCAAATCTCTGGCTAAAGCTGTGGACGATCAGATTTTTCCGGGTATCCAGGGCGGTCCTTTGATGCACATAATCGCGGCTAAGGCGGCCGCATTGGGGGAAGCTTTAGAACCGGAATTTATTGATTATCAGCGTCAGGTCCTGAAAAACGCCCAGCGGCTGGCCGTTCATCTGGCTGACAGCGGCTATCGTCTCGTCTCCGGGGGCACGGATACCCATCTTCTTTTAATTGATTTAAGAACCCAGAATATGACCGGCCAGGAAGCTGAGATTGCTCTGGACAAAGCCGGAATAACGGCCAACAAAAACGCCGTGCCTTTTGAACGGCAGAATTATACAGTAACGTCCGGCCTGCGCTTAGGTTCGGCTGCGCTTACGACCCGCGGTCTGGTGGAAAGAGACATGGACCAGGTGGCCGAGTTTATAGTCGAATCTCTGAGGCACTACGAAGACGACAGCTATTTAAGGAAAATCCGCCAGCGGGTGGAAGAATTTACCCTCCGCTTTCCTTTGTACCCGAATTTCGATTTTTAAAGTCTCCGGTCTCTTCTGCCCGGAGACTTTAACAGCCCAGAAGGCTTCTGCCCGGATTTTTGCATGAAGAAAAAAGAGACCTCGAAAGAACCCCGAAATGATCTGAACCCGGCCGGAGTCATTTTTGATTATTGCCGGGCCGGCCGGATTGGCCTGCCGGAAGCGGTTTTTTGCCAGGGGAAACCCAAGTCCATTTTAATAGATCTTTTAGAGCAATTCCAGAAGCGGCCGGTTTTATTTACCCGGTTAGACGAACAGGTCTTTTCCTGCCTGCCTGCCTCTTTAAAAAGGCATTACAATTACGATCCCGTCTCCAGAACGGCTTTTGCCGTCTTATGCCCGCCTAAAGACAGTTCGGTCAGGGCGGCCGTGGTCTCAGCCGGTTCGGCCGATGCCCCGGCGGCCAGAGAAGCGGCCAGAACTTTACACTTTTTAGGCTACAGCTATAATTTATACGAAGATACGGGGGTGGCCGGCCTGTGGCGTTTGGCCGGACGCTTAGAAGAGATCAACGCCCATCAGGCCGTTATTGTGGTGGCCGGTTTGGATGCGGCTTTAGCTTCGGTTTTAGGGGGGCTGACGGCCAGACCGATTGTCGCCGTTCCGACGTCGGTCGGCTACGGCCTGGCCAGGGCCGGGGAAAGCGCTCTGGCCAGTATGCTGGTCAGCTGCGCTCCGGGGGTCAGTGTCATGAATATTGATAACGGCTACGGAGCTGCCTGTGCCGCAGTCAGGATTTTGAATCTGCTGCTGCCTCCGGCCGGAGATTAAACGTGGGTTTCGGTATCGGCTGGTCGGAAGTCATGATGGTGGTTTTGGTGGCCGTCTTAGTCATCAAACCCGAACGCCTGCCGGAGGCGGCCCGTTTTATTGGCAAAATATGGGGCCAGGCCAGAAATATTCTTCGGCAGATGTCATTGACTTTTGAAAAAGAAGTCGAGGAGATAAAAAAATTAGACCGGCCGGTCAGGTCCTTATTGAATGAGGCCGAACAGGCCTCAGGCCGGGGGATTTTAAATCCGGCGCCGTCGGCCGTCGGCAGATCAGAAGACCCGGCTGAACCGCCGTGTGCCGATTATCCGGAAGATTTCAATTACCCAAATTATCCGGCTGACCAGGAAGAGTCCGGTTCCCCCGGGGTCCCGGCAGCCTTACCTGAACCCGGCGCCAAAAAATAAGTCCAAAAGTTTTCGGAGGTCGAGGTGAGACAAACCATAAGTCCCGAAAAAGCCTGGGATATTTTAAAAATTTACAACCGAGAGCCTTTCCATCTCCAGCACGCCGAGACAGTTTCTCTGGTTATGCGCTGGTTTGCCGGGGACCAGGGCTTTGAGGAAGAAAGTGACTACTGGGCCGTGGTCGGCCTTCTGCATGACATAGATTTTGAAAAATATCCCAAAGAGCATTGCTTAAAGGCTCCGGAACTTCTGACCGCTTGCGGTCTGGGGCCCGACGTCATCAGGGCGGTTGTCAGCCACGGCTACGGCCTGACTGTGGGCATAGCCCCCGAGCATCACATGGAGAAAATACTTTACGCCACCGACGAACTGACCGGCCTTATCTGGGCTTCGGCTCTGATGCGTCCGTCAAAAAGCGTTCTGGATTTGGAGACGAAGTCGGTTAAGAAGAAATTTAAAACCGCATCTTTTGCCGCCGGCTGCTCCAGGGAAGTCATCAGTAAAGGCGCCGAGATGCTGGGCTGGGATCTGGATACTTTAATTGCAAAGACCATTTTGGCGATGCGTTTCTGGGAGGATAACCGAGGCGCCGGTTTTTACGGCAACTTTAAGAGCTTTTAGAAGGAATGTATTGGGGGAACTAAATATTTTGCGGAGACAGGCAAGATCACTCGTCTATTCGATTTAATTAAATGATATTAGCCTGTTGAAGGCGTATATTTAAAGTTTAGATATAAATAAAATAGTCTAATATATTTTATTAATAGCTAACAAAAGGCGCTGTCATGTAGTAGGAAAATTGGCCGGGAATTATAGATAACGGAGCCGGAGCCTCTTTCGAGACCTCAGGCCGGTATTACGGACTTCACGGCGGCCTTGGCTGGCTGCGGCCTGTCTCAGCCCGGACGGCAGGCTGTCCCTGGATCTGAGCGCCAGACTTCTCTGGACAAGACAGGCAGGCGATACGGTAACCGTCAGCGCGGACCGGGTCCGGTTTTCCTAGGCCGGCTCCCTGCGCCTCCGGGCAGGCGGGCCGCCTTCTGTACTCGGCCGGAGAGCGGACAGCGCCTTATATCGGGGCCTACTACGAGCGGGAATTTGACGGACAGGTCAGGACTAAGGTAAGCGGCCGGCCGATCGGCTCGCCTTCCCTTAAGGGCGGCACCGGCATCTTCGAGCTGGGCCTGGCGGTCAGACCGGCTCCCTCGAAGCCGTGGTCGGTCGATTTCGGGGTCCAGGGCTATGCCGGAAAAAGGGAGGGCTTTTCGGGGAGCGTAAGCGTCAGGCTGGAGTTTTAAGGCAGCTGCCCGGAGGGATGCGCAGCTGAGACAAGGGTCCCATGCGCTGTTTTTCTATTCAGGAATCCTGAATCTGATCTGATTCCGTC
>JAISEL010000072.1 GCA_031264185.1 Deltaproteobacteria bacterium | reverse complement strand
AAAAATAATGCAATATCTATTCTCTGTTTGTGGTAAGGATAAAAAAGTTTTAATTCCACAATATCCTTAAATGGTACGGTGTTTATAATTTATCAAAATTATCCGCCGAGGTAATATTAGCCCATCGTTGCCCTGCTCTTTAAAACCATTCCACCAGCGGCAGATGGTTGCGAGGCCTACTAAAAGGTAGAGCGAGATTGCTCGGATTGATTCCTTAGCCAGCAAATGGTTTAGAAATTGAGCTCTCGTTTCCAGCGGATATGTATGAATTTTGGTGTTGAGTGATTGTTTAGTCATGCATTTATTATGCAATTTAAATTATGCAATGTCAAGTCTTTTTTTGATATAAGGATAAAAGATTTATTTTTTTAATAGGCCAGTAATCATAAGCTATTTGATGTTGCAATAATTATTCTCAGAGTTTCGTGCCGTGGTAACAGTCTTGAAGCCAAGATCATTTTTGTTTTGTCTCCGGCTAAAATTGCGGAATACTTTTTGATCTGCTCCAGAATGATCTGCTGATAAGAGGCTTAACTCATGGTCCGGTTCTCGGGAAGGCAGACAGCCGGCAAATTGGTTCAGCTGGAAATCATTTGAGGTATGCCAGTTATGACAGCTAATTGGCAGCATAGGAAATAAATTTTTAGGATAAACCGATCAGGGAATGGCTGGGCTGGCCGGAAATAAGCTCTCGCCGGAGAGTCAGACTGCTTTGTTGCCTGCGGCCTTTTATCTCTGTCCGTCATTTTTTTACCTTTACGGGTATTGGCTTTGGATAGTTGAGTCTGCGTCTCACTAAGGAGGATTGCTAAATTCGGCGGTCATTCAGGGATGACGGGTTTAGGACTCTCCCTCTCCGAGCCTGAACTTTTTGACGGAATGGTTAATGTTAATGTTGGTTTAAAAGGTTAACTTCAGTGAAATTTACGCCATGGGCAGTTTTTTCGTTCATAGAGGCGGTTTTCCATCTCCGGCTGACTCAGTTCCCGGCCGTCTTTGAACGCTGTCCGGCAGTCCAGACAATCTCCAAGCAGGCTCAGTCATAGGGTTGGTTATTTCCAGGAGACCTGCTCCGTCCAGGGTTTTGAGAAGGCGCTGAACTTTATCAGGGAGTTCAGTTATGGCCGTCTTTATCCAGTTCCGGTTTTATGCATTCCGGAAGCCTTAAATGCTATAGGCTGTTCCGTTAACAGTTTTGCTTTAATCTTAAGTAGGATATGCCGGTTAGGGGTTGTCACGAAATAACTCTTACAACTATTGCAAAAATTGTTTATGGCTTTAATATGTAATTCCATTCACCGTGAAATTTATTTCTAATAATTTTGATTTTTGCGTAATCTTCATTGTTTATTGTGCATCCAGTTTTATATTTTCTCCTATCCAGTCTACATTTTATTCCAAGGCCCATAGAAGTTTTTGTGCTGCTAATTAGATTAATAATTGTCTCATAGTCAATTAAAGGTTTCCCTCTCCAGTTTGAAGAAATAAAAGAAAATAATCTATGTTCAATTTTATTCCATTTACTGGTCCCAGGTGGAAAATGACAAACCTAACAGGAACATTTAACTCAGCAGCAAGTTTTTGTAGTTCAAATTTCCATATGCGCGGCCTATGACCATTTGATCCACCACCATCAGCGGTTATTTGAATGTACTTCAAATTTTTATAGTTTCTCTTTCCCTCGTATTTCCACCACCCTTTTATAGAAGCTGCAGCGAACGAAGCAGTGTCGTGGTTTGTGCCTGCATTAACAAATCCTCTATTAAGCCCTATATCATATACACCGTAAGGCAGAGCTTTCTGAACAGAGGAGTCAGGAATCATGTCCATTCACTAAAGCAGGGTTTTTAGATTTTAACCATTGTTTGCCTTGATTAGCATAATTACCCACTAGTTCTTTCTTTTTAGTATCAACAGAAATGACGGGCTGACCTTCAGCCATAGGTTTTTTTACCATTTTATTAATAAATCCAAATTGAGAGTTTCTATCTGCATGCTGGCTGCCTTCTATTGTTTTTTTATTTGATTGGAGACTATATCCCAAATCATGAAGTATCTTATTTACTAAATTATAGCTGACGTTATGTCCAAGTTCTTTTAGTTCCTTAGAAATTGTTCTGGTACTTTTAATTGTCCAAAGAAGTGGAGTCTCAGGATCACCTCTTGTTGTATTTTCAAGGATGTTATTTAAATCGACTATACGTTTTTTATCTAATTCTGCTGTTAATTTTCTCCCGCCACCTGTATTTTTTTCCCTATCAGTAATTTTTGGTTGATCCTTAATCTCTTTGATGCCATTAGCTGCAGTCATTCTTGAAATTCCTAATTGCAGACTACAGACTAACTGCCGATATACCTCCATAAGGCATAGCTTTAGCTAAAGAACCGGCAAACAAGCGCCTAGTTCTTTCATTCAGATGTGGTGAAAAATCCTTGATAAGGCTTTCTAAGTCTACTAGATATTCCATGACTTAGTATAGCACTCAATTATTCGTAAATCAAGTAAAAAATCTTAAATTACGAATTTAAATTTAAGTTTTTAAATCATAGATAATATTTTTTACTAAAGTAAAAAAATAATTTATAATTTTTTTATTAAAGTAAATTTTTTAAATTTTAGATTGTAACAGGTATTTTTTTCAGCTAAATAATTTTTCTGAGTTAATTACTTGTAAGAGTTGTTTTGTGACGCCCCCTTAGGCTCAGATAGCAGGCTGTTTAGCCGGAGCGGCCGGGTTTGATGAGCCCATCTTAATTCAGCGCACTGGACCGCCGGTCAGGGCGGTCTGTGAGCTTTTAGGTTATCTGGCTGTGGGCCGTTTTAAGATCAGTCAGCGCCTAAACGAACTGCGGCGCCGTATTAGCTTGGCTATGGATGAGGCCCTGACAACCTGCTAGCCGTATTCTGATTGAGGCGGAAGATATTTCCTTTGAAACAAAGGCCGGTTTAGGAGAGCTGGAGGAACGCTTGAACGAACTGGGCTATGTGCTGGAACCTCCGAGGCCCCCAAGCCCCAATACAGTTTCCTCGCTGTACGAATTGTGGTATCCTCTCTCTTGATAGCAGAAAGGTTGGCCTGTATAATTTGCTAGAAGGGAGGGCTTATTTGATGGCAAGATTCAGGAAATTATTGTCACAGTCTTGTGATCTTAACCACTTGCCCAGTGTCGGCTTCTTGTCTAAAATCTGTTCTCGCTCCCTGATCGACAGCATTTTGGTGAAGTATGAAAAGGCCAGCTAGGAGTCTGATTGCTGCCAGCTGCCGCTTTGGTATACTTCATTATCATTATGGCTTTATCTTTTTGGCGTGAGCCCCTGCAAGAAGAGGATCTACGTATTGTTTGTGAGAGTCTGATATGGATCATTCCAGATTTTGACAAGCGAACTTAAGTCCTGGAAGTCTCGTCTTTGTTTTCTCACAGTGTCCAATTCTTTTCTTATTTGAGTAACCCGCAGCTTAACCTGCAGCTAAGGCGCTATTATGTCTGAATTTGAAATTGTCAATGAAACGGCCGATGGCATCGGGCAGGGCTCATCTCTGCCCAAATCGGCCTGTGAGGATAACCACAGTCGGCAGGTCAGGCCTTTTGAGGGTCCCTGCCCTCTGTGCGGAGCGACTTTGGAGTTTTTCTCCGACGAGCTGCGGACCCAGGAAACCCTGCGCTGTTCGGTCTGCCGGGAGCGGTTTACAGCCGAGGAGTATAAAAAAACGGCCCATCCGGTTTGAATTGTCTTTGGGCCTCAGCTTTTTAGAGCCAGAAGCTACAGCAGGACATCAGAGGGGAATAAGCCGAATTCCGAGGAATGGAAACAGTGGAGGATATTCCGGACAAACTGGCCGTCTTCGTTTTTTTCAGCCAGATCTATAAGTTCCCCTTTTTTGATCATTTCGTCTTCCTTCTCCAGAACATAAGCCTGTGGCCGGCCGGCTTCGGCTCCGGCCGGGGTGCCGGAAACCATGACGACCTGCCTTGAATCCAGAAGCAGCAGAGTTCCCACCGGATAAATGCCCACCATATTGATGAACACCTTTAACAGCAGACTGTCAATTTCCAGAGGGGCTTTTTTGATCATAATCTCCAGCGCCTTATCCGGACTTATGGGCACCGGCCGGTAAGAGCGGCTGGAAGTCAGGGCGTCGTAAAGATCGGTTATAGCCACGATGCGCCCGAAGAGCGACAAAGGGAAACGCCTTTCCGAATCCGGATAGCCGGTCAGATTGAGGTTTAAATGGTGTTCAAAGGGAGGCAGGAGCAGTTTGGCTTTAAAACTCTGGTCGGAATTTAGCCTGAAGATCCGGCAGACGCTGTTTAACGAGTGCTTTTTGACCTCTTCGTATTCCAGGTCCGTAAATTTGCCCGGTTTGCGGATTAAATCAATAGGTATATCGACTTTGCCCAGATCGTGAAAAAGACCGCCTAAACCCAAAGTGGCCAGCTCCATTTTGCCCAGACCCAGTCTCCGGCCTAAGCACATGGATAAAATGGCCACGTTGACGCAGTGTGAGCAGGTGTAATCGTCGTAATCCCGGATTGTCGATAAACTCAGCAGGATATTTTCATTTCTGAAAAGTGATTCGGCCATATCCTGAACTACCCGTCGGGATTTGGCGAAATTGACCAGGCCGGTGGAGCCGGAGAGATTATCGTTTAATTTCGTCAGTTCGGCCAGAGCCCTGGAGTACGTCCGCCTGGCCCGGTTAGCCTCAGACGACGGGGTGGAGTTCCAGACTAAAGGCCGTCCCATGACACCTGATTCTTCGCTGAAAAGAAAAGTTATCTTAAAATTGTCGTCCAGGATAGGGGCAGCCCAGTTGCCGCTTAAGGCTTCGGCCAGATAATCCAGAGGCGCCGGCTGATTCTGGCTCAAGTTTACTTTTTTAATAAAGTCAATAATGTCTTCGTTCGTCAAATCGGGTTTGGGATCAAAGCTGAAACCAAAAAGTCCCCGGCTCTCAAAATATTCCATCAGTTTTACGGCGGTCACCTGCAGAATGGGGGAAAAATTCAGGCGGGCTTTGTTTATATACAGCCTGCCCCGGTGGACCCGGATATCTATCCTGCCTTCATCGGCCCAGAGTGTCTTTAAGGTATTTTGGAAAAGGGTCAGATTTTCCACAAAGAGCTTATTGTTAGGCTGGTGGATTTTGACCAGCTGAGGCAGACGCAGAAGGGACTGGGCTAAAATCTCGGCCGGTCCGGAGCCGGGCATATTAATATTAGCGGCCTGACTCATAATTACGTTCTTCCCTGCGCCCGGAGTTTCTGAGCTTCCTGAAAGGCCCAGCGGATATTTTTAAAGGCCGAGCGGGAGGCTTTTTTTAAGATTTCCGCTGCTCCGGAATCCTGGGGCATTAAAGTTAAGGCTAGCGCCGCCCCCAGCTTATGGGTATTAAGACCGCCCCAAAGATTTTTCCAGCTTTTTTTAAGGAGCACTTCGGACAGAAAAGGCAGAGAATTGGCTGTTGCGCACTGCCCTAAAGTCCGGTAGCACTCCAGGGTCCCCCGATCGTCGGTATTTTTGGAGTCCTGGTAACTGGTTTGCAGAAAAGTCAGCAGATAGTTCTCCACAGCCGACTCTTTTTTTTGGGCCAGATAAGGTCTTAAAATGCCGGTTACAGCCGGATCGGCGGCCAGATGCGCCAGTTGAGACAGGGAGGCAGGGTCGTTATCCAGCAGGGCTTTAGCCGCTACGGCTCTGACTCCGGCGTTGTGGTGCTTGGTGATGTTTGTTAGCAGGTGGTTGGGAAAAGCCCGTCCGGGGGCGGTTAAGTATTTTATTAAATGGACAATGGCCCCTTCGTTAAAAGTAAAGATTACCGGCCCGAAGTTTTCCTCGGCCTGGGTAATATTATAGGCCACCACTTCCAAAACCATTTCCCTAAGGCGCGGGTTGGTGATTTTAGCCAGCCCCATGGCCAGAGTTTTAACTGCTCCGGCCGGCAGCTGATAAAGGAAGTAGCGGACATCATCGTAGGCCGTATCAATTTTTCCGGCTGTATAGACGGTAGCGAACAGGGCCCCTAAAATATCAGTCTGGTCTAAAATCTGGCGCAGTTCTTCTATTAAGGCGGCACTTTGGGGATAGCCGGGCTCCCGGCTCATATTCATTAAGCGGTCCCAGAAATAGTTGTAGTTTTTAAGTTCCAGGGAAACAATGGAGCGGCGGACTTCTCCTACGATGAAGTTCTTTAAATAAGGTCTGATTTCCGGAGTCATGACCGGGGACTTTAGGATAACTAAAATGATATCCAAAGCGTCAAAGGTGGTGTCCCGGCTTTCGTCCCATTTGACAAGAGCGGCGACCTGCTGGGATTCGGCCTCTGTCAGTCCCCAGAAATTAAGGCGTCTTTCAGCCTCTTTTTCCGTAGTCTCAGCCGGAGACAATAACGGCCCCTGGTCTCCCCGGCCCCTGGCTTTTAAATTATCCAGGTCCGCAGCCTTAAAGGCTTCGGGCAGAGCCGAGAGATCGGCTTCCACGTAGTCTCCCGGCTCGTTTTTGATTTCTCCCCCCGGTCCGTACTGGGGTTCTTGGGCGGGATCGGCCGGAGCGGCGCCGAACCGGCCGGGACCTGAGCCGTCACTTGGGCCTCCGCCGTCTGCTCTTCCCCCCTGACCTTCGGAGCCTCCGCCCAAACCGTCACCTGGGTCGCCGCCGCCCAGTCCGCTGTCCCGGGAATTCTCCGGCCCTGGATCTCCCCGCCCGCCGCCTGAACCGCTGCCGCCGGCTCCTCCCCCGGCCCGGCCGGATGAGGCGGTTGTCAGGAACGAGGGATCGGCGGCTAAAGCAAAAAGCGAGCCCAGGTTTTTAGCCAAAGGGGCCAATCCTTCAATTTCCGGCGGGGCCAGAGCTTCCCAGGGCGTATCTTCCACCTCGTTATTGAGGCGCATTTTGGCGGCCCTCATAGCCGCCGTGTCAAACTCCGGATCGACTTCGGCGTATTCGTCGGCCAACTGATATTTGATATTGGGAAAAGAAGCTTCCCACATGGCCGTGACCAGATCGGCGTGATCGTCGTCGCTTACGTTTCTGAACCTGTTTAAGATAAGTAAAAAATCTTTGATTTCGTCGTCGGTCAGGTTTTTTTCAAAAATAACGGCCTGGATTCCGTCCCGGAAAAGAGGAGTGGCCACAATGCTTTCCGTGGCTTTTTCCTGATAGACAATTTCTCCGTCCTCTGTTTCCAGATGGTCTTTGGCCACTATCAAAGTCAAGTCGGTATTTTTTGAAAAGTAGTCGTTCAGCCACTGATGAAACTGAAAAATGGTCTGGCGGTTGGTTTTGGAGGTCGGCGGATAAAGAGACATGTTTTTTAAGGCCACAACCATGAGGTGCAAACCTTTTTTCAGGTTTTCCGTCTCACTGTTTATGGAATTAGTATGTAAGCTGCCAGATTCCACGGAGCCTCTGAGCGAGAATTTGGAGAATTAATGTCCGGAGAAAAGGCGGTTTTCCCCTGTAAATCACATACCATCTTAACCCATCCGCCGGTCTTTAAACAAGAAACAAAATAAGGCCCCGGGCGGGGCCTGTCAATGGCCGGCGGATTATATCAAAAAAGATCCTTCAGATAATTCCACAGCAAAAGGGCCGCGTAAGTAGAGCTTCTGGTCAGAGCCGCAGTCCGGGGGGCAGTAAAGGCGTGGCTGTTCTGAGCCACTTGGGTAAATGTCCGGCCTTCTCTTTTAAGGATTTTCATCTCCATGTTCAGGGTTACTTCCGCATCCGGGTCAAGTTCCGCCGGATTACTTGATTTTCCGCCCATAATAAGCCAGAGGTCGCCGCCCCAGACCGGGTCGGGTTCGGTATAAAGCTCTTCTGGTACGGTTAAAAAGGGAGCCCGGAAAGTTTGGGGCAGATGGTCGGTTATTTGGGCAGAAAGCCGTCCGCCGGTCAGATTATCGATCAGGCCCAGAGTCAGGTTTTTCTTCATAAGCAGTTCGGCCGCCGCCGAGGCTAAAGAGGCGTTCTGGCCGCGGCCCAAATAGTTCTGGCCCAGACGCTTGACGGTTTCGCTGACCAAAGGTTCGGTCAGACGTTCGGTCTCGGCCAGGTCCTGGCCGTGGGCCGTAATTAAGATCCTGGTTTCGTTCATGCCAGATAAAAGCCCCATGTAGGGGTTGGGGCCGGAACGTAAAAGGTCGCCTAGCAGTAAATCAACTGAGCTTTCCCCCAGGCCGGCGGCCTTTAAAATGGTGGTCTGGGTCAGGCCAATCCGGCCGGGAAATTTTTCCATCAGCCGGGGTTTAACCCAGGTAGCTACAATATTCTTCATTTCCACCGGCACCCCGGGCATGAAGACCATGAGTTTGTCTTCCGTGTCAAAGGCAAAGCATGGGGCAGTGCCTATATTGTTGGGCACATGAAGAGCGCCCTCCGGCAGCCAGGCCTGACGGAAATTATTGGGAGGCATGATAAAACCCCGGCTGGCAATGTAGTCTCTGATGATTAAAGCCAGTTCCGGCCGGAACTTCAGGGCCTGGCTTCTGGACCTGGCCGCAGCCAGACGGGTCAGATCGTCTTCGGTCGGCCCCAGACCTCCGGTGCACAAAACGACATTATATTTTTCCGAGCATTCTATGAACAGGTCAGTCAGTATTTTCAAGCTGTCTCCCACGGAAACATGGCGGATGACGTCAATGCCCAAAGAGTTTAAGACCGTGGACAGATAAGCGCTGTTGGTATCGGTCGAGCGCCCAAGCATCAGTTCGCTGCCGGTGGAAAGTACGGCCGCAGTCAGGGGAGCGGTCACTTCTGGCCTCCTTTTTAGAGGAATCGTCTTGCTGTGTCGGCCCAAAAAATAAAGCGGCTAAAAAATCTGGTCATTAAACTGAATCAGGGTCTTAAATAAGGCAGCTCGATGGTGAAGACCGTTCCGTGGGGTTTTTGGTCTAAAACCCGGATAAAGCCGCCGTGGTCATTAATAATAGTCCGAACAATTGCCAGCCCCAACCCCTGACCGCCGGGCCCGGAAGTCACATAAGGCTCAAAAATCCGGTTCCGGACTTCCTGCGGCAGTCCAGGTCCGTTATCGGCCACCGTAAGATTGACTCCGGAGAGGTCGTCCAAATCTATAGTTATCTCCACCAGACCCAAACCTCCGGTGGCCTGGGTGGAATTGGCCAGAAGATTAGTAATGACCCGGCCCATCTGCTCGGGATCAAAAATAAACGGGCCAATCTGTTTTTTGACCGTGAGTAAAAATTCCATGCCCGGATGAGCCTGGCGGAATAAGCCCAGACTTTCTTCCACCACCTGAGCTAAATCGGTCGGCTGGGGGTTGATCTGGGGCAGACGGGCAAATTGGGAGAACTCATCCACTAAAGAACGCATGTTCTCCACCTGGCGGATGATGATCTCCGTGCACTCCCGGAAGATTTCACCGTCGTCCTGAGGCTCTAAGCGTTCGGCAAAACGCCTGAGTAATCTCTGGGCAGCTAAAGATATTGGAGTCAGGGGATTTTTGACCTCATGGGCAATCCGCCGGGCCACTTCCTGCCAGGCGGCCAGACGCTGGGCCTTTTCCAGTTCGCTTATATCATCAAAGGTCAAAAGCGAGCCAATGATATTCCCGTCCTCGTCTTTTAAACTTTGGCGGCTGACAATTAAGCTTAAAGTCCGGCCGTTTATTTCGGCGTAAACTCTCTCTCTGGGCAGAGGCACGGACGGTCCCAGTAAAGTTTCAATGGCCGGGGGCAGCAGACCTACGGCTTCGGGCACAGTCAGAGCCAATCTGTCCAGGGCAGCCTGATTAATGGTAACCACTTTTTTATTTAAATCCAGAACCACCACCCCGGAAGAGACTTCTTTTAGTACCATTTCCACAAAGCGGCGGCGGCTGTCAATTTCCTGGTAACTGGCCTTAAGTTCCAGGGTCATCTGGTTAAAGGCGGTCACCAGATGGGCCATTTCCCCGGAATTGTGGCTGGGAGCCAGCACAAAATCCAGTTCTCCCCTGGCCACTCTTCTGGTGCCTTCCACCAACTCAATGACCGGACCGGCCAGTGAGCCGGCTAAATGGGATCCAATCCATATTGAAAGAAAGACGGCCAGTAAAGTCACGCCGGCTAAGGACGTTAGCTGAGAGGCCCGGAAAGGCCGTCTGATGCCCACAGCGGCCTGATATTTGGCCAATGCCTGGCGGACTTCCTGATACTGTTCGGTTAAGAAATCACCCCTTAAGCTGTAGATGACCAAATAACCGGCCATAAGGTGTTCGCCGGGCGGATAAAGAGGCCAGGCCAGACCGCCGGCAGTTTTGTCGGCCGACGTTAGGGGGATGGTCTGACCAGTCGGATCCAAAAGCCATTCTTTGGGCCAGGGGGAACTGGCCGGTTTTTCGCCGACCCGAACTGCCAGTTTCCCTTGGGGATTATAGTACTCCAGAGCCTTCAGATGGGTTCTGGCCCGATTGGCTTCCAGAAAAGACTTAATCTCCCCGGCCGGTTCGGACCAGTTAAAGTTCTGGGCTAAAAGAGCCATAGTTATGCCGTCGCCGTAAGATATTAAAAGACGCCGGTCCAGTTCCAAAGTGAGTTCGGCCAGCTCCAGAGAATCGTTCATGGTTTCTTTGATGCTTGAGCCGAACCAGGTATCGTGATCCTGACCTATCAAAAGGTAGGAAAAATAAAATATCAGTATGGTCGGAGCCAGAGACAGTCCCACAAAGGAGACTACCATTTTAGTCTGGAGACTGCCGTAGTTCCGGTGTTCAAAAAAAATGCGGTAAAGTCCTCTTAGGATTAAAAAGAGCAGAAAGCCTAAGATTAAGACCGAAAAATTGATACTGACCAGAGTGATGACGCCCTGATTGGAAGACAGGCCCGGGCCTAAGTTCAATAAATGCCTTTGGATGACTGTCAGAAGGAAAAGCCCTATGGCCATTAGGCAAAGGAGGATCCTTTCAAAGCGCTTTTTTCTTCTGGCTTTCTCAGGAGTGAGGCTGGGTCTGGGCTGGTCGGTCGGCTCGGCCATTACATTTCCTTATAAACAGTTTGTAGAAAGTTTACCTTTTTGGCCTATATTTTCCAAGACCGGGCTTTTGGGGGAGCTTTCGTATAATTAAAAACTGCTGGCATTATTCCGTCTTTTAGGATAGATTACCGGTTTTTGGATTCTTTTACTTGACAGGCGAAAATTGGTGATTATATTAGCTTTAGCTTTTATGGCCTGTGGTATCAGAGGCCGGGATTCGGGATAATAACATGGCCAAATCAGTTCTAAATTGGAAAGATCGGCGGACACTGTCGGAGAGCGCCAAAAGCCAGGATGTTCTCCTTAAAGCCGGGGAAGAGCTTTTGGCGGCTGACTGTCCGGCCGAGGCGGCGGATTTTTTTCGAAAAGCCGGGGCCCAGGACAAGCTGGAATCTCTCATGTATCAGGCCATGGGGGAAGGCAATTTTTTTCTTTATAACTTAGCTGTTTCTTATCTGGGCCGGGAACCTAAAGTCCACGAGCTTGACGAGCTGATTAGGGTAGCCGACTTACAGGGGCTTTCGGCTTACAGCCGGAGAGCCGGAGAGGTTTTGGCCAAACTTAAGGCAGCCAAATCCGGCTCCGGCCAGTCTCAGCCCAAGTCTTCCCTGGCCTGATTTTCCCAATATAATTAAACAGTTTTAGGCGTATCAATGAGTTTAAAGGCTGATTACTACACTGTCCTGGGGGTGACCCGGGAGGCGGACGGCGAGACGATTAAGAAGGCCTACCGGGCCATGGCTTTAAAATATCACCCTGACCGCAATCAAGGCGATGCCCAAGCCGAGGAGCGCTTTAAAGAAGCGGCCGAGGCTTACGAAGTCCTTTCGGATCCCGAAAAAAGAAATCTCTACGACCAGTTCGGCCATGACGGCTTAAAGCATACCGGTTTTCAGGGTTTTTCCGGGTTTGGGGACATTTTTTCCAGTTTCGGCGATATTTTCTCAGATATTTTCGGCTCTTCCCAGTCGGTCCGGCGCGGTCCGAAAAAAGGCCGCGATTTGGGGGTTGAGCTGAGGATTGATTTTGTGGAATCTTATACCGGCACGGAAAAAGATATTACCATACCCAGAGAGGAAAACTGCGAGACCTGTTCCGGAACCGGTTCTAAATCGGGTATCTGGCAAGTTTGCTCCCAGTGCGGCGGCCAGGGCCAGATCTTTCAGAACCGGGGTTTTTTCCGCTTGGCCAGCACCTGCCCCCAGTGTCACGGGACCGGTGAGTACGCTCAGGATCCCTGCCCGGATTGCCAGGGTACCGGCCGGGTTCACCGGAAAAAAACCCTGTCGGTCAAAGTCCCGGCCGGGGTCAATACCGGATTCAGACTTCTTTTAAGAGGACAGGGCGAGGCCGGACCTAAAGGCGGCCAGTCCGGTGATCTCTACGTGGAGGTGTTTGTCCACCACCACGATTCTTTCAGCCGGGAGAGAAACCATTTAATCTTGGAGCATAAAATAGACATGGTCACAGCCGCTTTAGGCGGAGAAATTCAGGTGCCGACTCTGACCGGCGAGTCTCAGGCCGTCAAGGTTCCGGCCGGGTCCCAAAACGGCAAACTTATCCGCCTGCCGAATCTGGGTTTTAAAGATCCCAACGGCCACCGTCAGAACGGTGATTTCATTGTGGCTTTTAACGTGACCGTACCTAAAGACCTGACTGAACGCCAGAGGGAACTTTTAGTGGAGTTTGCGCAGATTGAGGAAGAAAAAAGCGGGCAGTCCATTTTACGGGGCCTGACTCGCAAAGTCGGTAAAAAGCTTAAAAACGTCTTCCATCACAGTTAAACGCGCTAAAAAATTTAATACTTAAGGCCTTTAAGTTTTAAGGCCGCCTGAAAGAGATCCGATCATGCCCTGGCCTACCCACCGCCCCCGGCGTTTAAGAGACAGCAAGGTCATAAGAGATCTGGTCCGGGAGACTAAACTGTCTCCGGATGATCTGATTTACCCTATCTTTGTTGTTTCCGGCAAAAACCATAAAATACCCATCAATACTCTGCCCGGTCAGGCCCGTCTTTCGCCCGATGAGGCAGCCAAATTAGCTGTGGAATACCGTAATTTGGGCGGCCGGGCCGTACTGCTGTTCGGGATTCCGGATTATAAAGATGAGGTCGGCAGTTCCGGAGCCGACCCTCTGGGGCCCGTGCCTTTGGCCATCAATGCCATTAAGGAGGCCGCCCCAGACTTGATCGTGGTTACCGATGTCTGTCTTTGTGAATACACCAGCCACGGTCACTGCGGTCTGGTGGAGAATAACCGGGTTAAAAACGATCCTTCTTTGGCTCATCTGGCCGAACAGGCTTTGACTCACGTCCGGGCTGGAGCCGATATTGTTGCGCCCTCGGATATGATGGACGGGCGGGTGGGAGCCATCAGGCAGGTTCTGGACAAGGCCGGTTATGAAGATCGGCCCATCATGGCCTATAGCGTCAAATACGCCAGCAGTTTTTACGGTCCTTTCCGGGAGGCGGCTGATTCGGCCCCCAGTTTTGGGGACCGCCGAGGTTATCAGATGGACCCGGCTAACCGCCTGGAGGCCCGGCTGGAAGTGGAGCTGGATTTAGCCGAGGGAGCGGATATTATTATGGTCAAACCGGCCGGGCCTTATTTGGATATAGTCCGTGAGGTCAGAAACCTAATTGATCGGCCCTTGGCCGCTTATCAGGTCAGCGGGGAAATGGCTATGCTCAAAGCTGCAGCCGCAGTTGGGGCTCTGGATTTTAAGGCTGCGGCTTTAGAGTCCCTTTTGGGGATCAAAAGAGCCGGGGCTGATCTGATTTTAACTTACCTTGCCCCGGAAGTTTTGCCGTGGCTGGGAAAATAAGTTCATATTTTTTGTTTTTTGGCTTTGAAGCCTGTCATCTCCTGCAGCGGCCGCGATTTTAAAGGCTCTGCTGTTTTAGTTGGTCAGTGGAGACGGGTATTAGTTAAAATCACCGGATATCTTTTTTGGTCACGAATAAGAAAACAGTCAAGGGTACTGCTTATTTTTGACAGCTCCGCAAGCTTTCATGAACAGCTCTGTCCTCACCGCCTGGTCATGAATCAGGCCTTTATTAGCTGTGGACTGGCAGGCCAGTATATGGACAGCAAAAATACCGATAATACAGCATGTAGTTTGATTAACGGTAAACTGTCATGAAGCCAGGGCTTCACCTTCGTGTCATGAATCGGGTTTTCAGCTATGGTGACGGCTTCGCGAAAAGTCATTTTTTCAGAAAAAAGGGGTTTTTGCGAAGGCATCATGGCTTAACAGGCCAATATATAGACAGCAAAAATACTGAAAAATATAATATGTTGTCTGATTCATGGTAAAATATTTATAAATCTGGACCGAATCAAATCCTATACGCAACGCAGTATGGTTATGTGTGCATTAATCGGCTTCTTTAGCCACCAATTTCGCTCTTAGCAAGGTAAATTACTCATCTTTTTTGGCCAGGATAGCCTTAATTTCAGCCTCTTTTTTGGCCATATTAGCTTTGACTTCAGCTAGAGCTTCGTTTTTCGCATTAAGTTCATCCCAAACGGGGGCCAGAGCTTCTCTGTATATTTCCATTAAAGATTCGCTCAATTTATCACCTCTACGTAATGAATCATTAATTAAATTGCCGTAGCATGCAGAAGAATACATGTAAATAGACAAATAAAATGTTTTTTTAAGTGTTTCATCAGAAAGACTAGATAGTCGTCCCTGAGAATCCTTTAAGTCCCTGATTTTACTTCTAAAATTTGAAAAATCCTAGCCTAAAATCGACCGTGTATTGATTATAATCTCCCAATACCCGGTCGAAAATCTATTTT
>JAISEL010000005.1 GCA_031264185.1 Deltaproteobacteria bacterium | reverse complement strand
CTTAATTATCAGCCAACCATCATTGGTTAATAATTTGACTGTAACATCAATTCAATAAATTTTTTTAGATTTTAAAAAAAAATTCTGTGGTCACAACTACTGCGGGAATTACAGATTATTACGCCTTTTATGCTATAGCCTTTGAATTATTACCACGGCACGAAGCTCTAAGAGAATTAGCTCAAAACCTGTAGTAGAAACAGTATTACAGCATTTTCAGAATTAAATGCCGGGGTAATAGCCACTTTCCAAGACTGAGCGTAATGCTGTGAAAAGCGTAATAACAGGGATCTGTGCGGGAGGACACCCGAAATGGTGATCTTTGCTGCGGCTTGTTGACACAAATGGTTTGGTTTATAATGTATATATATAATTTAACATATATTTTACAGTAAATATTATTTTTATATAGTAATTAAAGTAGTATCTATTTAATTATATATAATGTAGCATGTATTATAATGAGCTGTGTTTTGAAAGAAAAGCTCTCCTGTCAAGAATTGACTCTTGACAATAAGGGACCTGCGGCTTATATTGTCCAGGAACAGCTTAACCCTTTAAGGATCAGGCCAAAATGACTGCGATTGGCTGACCTTGGATTTAAACCGGCTTGAACGGGGCAAAGTTGAGTTTATCTCCACCACCACAATCGAAGGCGTCGGTGAAATCGGCTAAGGCACTTTCGTGCGCATAATTGCTGACTAAGTGCGGTTTATGAAGATAATTAATGGTCAGCACTGCATCCTGTTCCAAATCTGACGTGCGAAAAAACGTTCACTGGTGAAGATTGTCCGATAATTAGGAAAAGATGCTCTATGCTAATCCATGCAACTAAGAAATTGGCTGACAAGCTGAAAATTAAGACTCCAGAACCACCGGAACAGTTTGACGAACTGCTGTCGTGGCGGGCGAACTATGTTTGCAAAAGCAGAACAAGTTTTGTATTCTTTATGAACGACGCAACACGATTCGTAGTGTGCGTAAATGGGGTAAAAACTCACGACTTAAAGAAGCTGCCCGAGCTGTTTCTCCAAGTGCTGAAAGATGAAATGCTGTCATTTTTTATCAACCAAGAAGTTATCGACAAATACATTGCGGAAATTGGTGATTTTGAATATGTCCGCAATAGCGAAAGGTCGAAGACGGGGTGGCTGAATAATGCGGCGGACTTCATATCGTACTTGCTAAATTCCACACACGATAGTCCGGCGGTTAGTGCGAATGCTTCTTCGGCCTTGGTCACTTCGCCTAAAGACAATCAAAAATATATTCGTCCATATCGTGATTTTATGGCAGCATTGGGTGAACGTTATGGTTTGCCTGTCCGTAAAGGGACAGCGTTTGACTTAACCGTCACGCTCGCTCTGGATTACCGCAAAGCTTTGCGTAAATTACGGGTTCCCGCGAACATCACGTTCCCGCAACTGCACATCGTTCTGCAAAGAGCGTTCGGCTGGCGCGGCTGTCATATGCACAGTTTTGGTATGTTTGGCAAGCTGAGTAAAAAATACGGCCATAGGCCGGAAATTGAACTTGTGCCCGATGCGGAGATGGAACGTGACTACAATTCTGCTGCGACTGATGAAAACGGCGTAAAGTTGTCGGAGTATGTCCCAAGATACCGTAAAATTTTATACACTTATGATTATGGCGACAGCTGGCAGCACTTTATTGAGGTAGATGCTGTTATCGAAGATTGTGAGGACGAGTTGCCTGTTCTGCTGTCCGGCGAAGGCGATGCGCCACCGGAAGACGTAGGCGGCACCGAAGGCTTTAATGATTTTCTTCGGGTTATAGCCGACCCTAATGATGATGAATACGAAGACACTGTCGCTTGGTCAAAAGATCAGTTTTGGCGCAGATTCGAATTTGATGATTTCGCCAGGGAAGTCAAACATAGTTTGCACTGGTAATAAATCTTATTCTGGTTGGCGTTCAAGATGCCGTAAATCATGGCAAATTTTTCAGCTGTTATATACATTAGGAAAGATATAAATTATATCTATATCATTTTGACGTGTTTTTTTCTGTAGTTATTAGTGGTATATATCCCGTCTTTTCTATTATTTTCTGCCCTTGTTGAGATAAAATCCAGTTAATTAATAATTTTGTGTTACCTTCCGGTTCGCCGTTGGTTACAGCATAGAAATCCCCGGCAAAAGGATAGCTTCCGTTTTGAATATTCTCTGCCGAAGGCTCTATTCCGTTGACCTTCAACAGTTTAGCCTCAGGGTTTGCATACATCACTGTAGCATAGTATCTGTATGAATAGCCGATAGCCGGCTGTACTCCTTGCCACTCAACCGAAACCTGTTTCATCAAACTGTTTGTGCCGATTAAGCTTTCGTCAGGCAGAGGCTGCGGAACCTGTATTGGAAGTTCGCCCATAATTTTTTGCAGTCCAGTTTGGCTGCCAGACCCCTCTGGGCGCTGAAACGCGATAATTTTACTTCCATCAGGCCACCCGAGAGTCCGCCAGTAAGCAGTTTTGCCGGAATAGATATTACGAATTTGTTGATATGTGATATCATTGATGGGATTCTTTTTTCCTACTATAAACACAAATGCTTCATGGCCTATTGGAGTAAACCGCAAGTCCGCCCCGACCGCTTTAGCCTCAGCTATTTGCTGATCGGACGGACCGGCGACAAAAATAATATCCCTTTCCAGTGACATAATTGCTTCATAGGCGTTTTGTGTATTCGTGCAAAGAACATCATCCGGCAAAAAAACATTCTTGTCATATGCCGCTTCCGCGAAAGCCGCATAAACAGGATAAAGCGCTGTTGCCCCGTCCAGGACAGGGAGATCTTCGATAAGCCGTAAATCGGATTCTTCTTCCAGTTTGGCTGTTTTAGATGTCTCAGAGAATGGAGCGTACTCAGTTAAGTTTGGCTTGGCCTGAGTGTCATTTGGTGCTGTTTTGTATGTCCACCAGTTTACCTGCAATGCTTTGTGGAACAGGACAACAGACAAGATAACAAATAATGCTGTGGCCGAAGTCATTGGAATATTCTGTTTTGTCTGCTTTTTCCATAAAATGACGGTAATTCCGAGCGCTGCAGTAATCACCATAGCAACCGGTATCATTCCGGCAATATTGTCAATATCGCTGAAAGCTGTCAGATATTCATATTTATGAAGTACATATCCGGCTAAGAGCCATATAAAAAGCGTAGCAGCCGACAGGAGAATCACTTCACTTTTTCTCTTCATGGTGAATTTACCTACATCCCCATTTGAATGGAACCTGTATGAACTCCAATAAAGAAAAGCACGATGATCCCTATTATGGAGAGAGGTAAGGCGATCGCCACAATTGCCAGTATTAGTCCAACCAATCCTATTCGGGCTTTTCCCTTACTGAGTGATACTATACCCGCTGTCAATCCGGCAATGGGAGCTAATACGGCCACAAGAAACACAAATGCCGGCAACCTTCCGCCGGCATATCTGTCTAAAAAGACAATCAAGACAGGAAGAAGGTCAAGGATCAATGCATAGATAGGTAAACCTATTTCAATCTCATCATTTCCGTTATATTCGGATGTCTCGGCGGCCATTGAGTTTACATCCTGCGCATCAATGAGTTTATTTTTAATCATGGTGTGACCACTTATCCTGTTTTTCTCAATTTAGGAGCAAATATCAGCCAGTCACCGGCTGTCATGGGTTGGCAAAATAGGGAGATGACGAGATTCAAATCACCGGGCTGCCTCAAAACCCGCAATATGATTTCGAGTTAACCCGTTAGAGACTTCAATGAACCTCTGAAACAATTATAACCTTAGATTAATTTTTTCCCGAATGTCAATTAAATTCTAAAATCGTGGTAACAATCGGCACCTTTTAGCTCACGGTCTGACATTTCTGACCACAGCCTTTGGGATTTGGGGGCCAACTGACAGTTTTCCGCCGAAACAGCCGCCCTCTGAGGACGACCTCCCTGAACCGGGCTCGTAGTGCCTGTACCGGTACCCTCGACGTTAACTAAAAAATTTAACAAAACCGGCCTTTCAAATCCCGGCCTGCAGCCGGAGCTTTTTCCGGCCGAGCTGCTGAGACAGGCGGCCAGCGGTTTTTTTATTCTTGGGACTGCAAGCGTGAGGCAGCACTGGCCGGTCTGGGCTGAGTTCGAAAAGCCACTTGGCTATGGTCAATCATTACTATTAACCGGAGGTACTCCCTTGCCGGGGCTACTGGCTGCTTCGCCGGCAGTTCCATAGCCGCTATGATCTCCGCCTCTATGCCAATAGCCCTGTCAGCCCGGTTTTATACGGACACAAATAATTTCCCGGTAAAACCTTTTCTCAAGCCTTTGAGTTCCGCACTTAATTTGAGTCAACTGTCATTTGAGTCAACTGTCCGGGTAGGGCCCAACGATAGTTTCTGACCTGAAGCCGCAGGAGTTCCGCTGTGACGGCGGACCCGCCGGCCGGCATCAGCCGGGAAGGCTTGGAAAGGGCCTGGGCTGGCTGCAATTAAATGCCTGTGAACGCGTTCTTTATGAGAGCGCTTCAGCTTCCTGGGCCGTAAAAAATATGATTGCCGTCTTGACCGACGAACACCATGTGATGTTACGTCATTATACACCAACTTCAGTTTTTCAGTCAGGCTTGAGCCGGCGGGAGTTTTTGGGGGTCTTTGCTCGGGAGAGGTCCGATGGCAGCCAGTTTTACGGGTCAGGATGGCTTTGTGGGCCTCTGTAAGAAATTTATTGGGGTCAGCATTGAAAAGGTCCGCCCCTTGGTCAAGCGCAGTAAAGCCGCAGAGGGGCTCATCTTCGGAATAATTTGAAAAACCGGCCAAATTAAGCGCCCCTGGCTTCGGGGGCGCGATTTGTGGAAATTTTACTGTTTACAGCCATTATTTTGTTCTTATGTTTTTTTGCCTTCAAATCCGGCCGTAAAACCGGGTTTTAGGTTCAAAATATTATCTTTTTTTGACCCTAATTTGTTCCAGGTTGCTAAAATCAGCTAATAAGTATACAATTGTATGAGAAGGTCGGCTCTTTACCGAAGCTTCTTTGGTCCTCAAATCCTTGCCTCATTGGCTTTTCAGAATGTTCTTTGATTTTTAAGGTCTTTTTCATGTCTTTTAAAAAAAGTCTTCTTTCTTATACAGATAAACACGTGGACGGCTTTACGGTTGCTCTGCTGCTGACCGTAGGTCTGGCCGTCATTTGGCCGGCCAGAGGCCAGGGTTACGCTTTAGCCTCTTTTATGTCCAAGCTGGTGGTGGCCTCCCTTTTTTTTATGCACGGTTTAAAGCTCTCTCCCCAAAATCTCTGGGCGGGCCTGACCAACTGGCGTCTGCACCTGGTCATTTTATCGGCCACATTTCTCTTGTTTCCATTATTGGGTTTGGCCTTAAAACCTGTCTTAGCCTGGCTGTCCAGCCCGGAACTTTATTTGGGTCTTTTGTTTCTGTGCCTCCTGCCGTCCACTGTCCAGTCTTCCATCGCCTTTACGTCCATAGCCGGGGGAAATGTGGCGGCTGCCGTCTGCGCCGCTTCGGCCTCCAGTCTTTTTGGGGTGATTATTACCCCGATCTGGGTGGGGATCTTACTGGAATCAAGCACCGGCAGTTCAGCCGGTCAGGCCATTACAGACCTGTGTTTGCAGCTCGTCCTGCCTTTTGCTCTGGGCCAGCTGATGCGCTTTAAGCTGGCCGGATGGGTTAACCGGCGCAAGAAAATGATCGGCTATACCGATCGGCTGTCGGTTTTATTTATCGTCTATGTCAGTTTCAGCCACGGCACGACCACCGGACTGTGGCAGACTCTCTCCTGGCCGATTTTTTTGTCTCTGGTCGTAGGCTGCGGCCTGATTCTGGCCCTAGCCCTTTCAATCACCAGTTTGGCCGGGAAAAAATTGGGTTTTGACCGGCCCGATCAGGTGGCCATTCTTTTCTGCGGGTCCAAAAAGAGCTTAATAGCCGGGGTGCCTATGGCCAATATTATTTTTCCGCAGGCTCTGGCCAGCACCATAATCCTGCCTTTGATGGTTTTCCATCAGATGCAGCTGCTGACCTGCGCCTATCTGGCCCGCCGAATTGGTCTCAAAAACGCCTCCGCTGACTCTGAATAGATCCAATTAGGTTTTCAGGGTAGTTATTTAATATTCTTTAAGACTATAAAGGCTATATTTAGTTCTATTTAGTCTGATATTTTTATTTTTAAGCCTCTTATATTAAGTCTATATTCTTATTAGGCATTTATTTTTTATATTATTAAGAATTAAATTTATATTACGTTATAATAGTGAAATAGAATTATATTTATTTTATTTTAAGTTAAAATTAAAATGATCAGGAAAATAAATCGCAATTTAAATTTTTTAGGTAGCTTTAGATTTAATTTTACTGAATTAATATTAAATTTTGAACCGGGTGATTTAGTGGGATTGACTTTAGCGAAACAAAAATGATATGTTTTATTCGTTCTGAAGCCTCAGAATTGATGAGGAGACAGCCTTTCGGGAGCCGGACGGTCGGGGTTTTTGGGACAGCATTCCGAACAAAGCTCCTTTTTTTCTTCCTAACAGAGACAATATGTCGGCCGACTACCGAAGCCCCACCTATTACGAACTGGCCGCTCCGCCGGAACTGGACTGGCGGCCTTACCGCCCCGAAAGCTACTTAGATTACCGGGCCGAGTGGGCTAGACGGGGAGAGACTGGCCGGGCCGGTGACTTTCCTCTGCATATCGACATTGATCCCACCAACCGCTGCAACCTCCGTTGCGCCATGTGTCCACGGACGTATTATCTGGAGCAAAATAACGAGAAATGGGCTCCCCATGGCCTGGGGGATATGGATTTCAGTCTATTCATCCGCCTTATAGAGGAAGGCCAAAATAAGGGTTTAAGATCAGTCAAACTGAATTTTTTAGGCGAACCGCTTTTATACCCCAAAATAACCGACCTGGTCCGCCTGGCCAATGATGCCGGACTGTGGGTGATGCTTAATACAAATGCCGTACTTTTGACCGAAAGAATGAGCCGGGATTTACTTCAGGCCGGACTGACGGATATCTTTTTTTCATTTGATTCGCCTTACAAAAATGAATATGAAAAAATTAGGACCGGTGCTGACTACGATAAAGTTCTGGCCAATATTGCCCGTTTTATGGAAATAAAAGAAAAAGGAGGCTATAAAGCTGTCCAGACCAGGGCCAGCTTAGTCCTGCCGGCAGATCCGGCCAGGCACGAAACCATTAAAGAAGATTTCATCCGGCTTTTCAGGAACCTGAAAGTAGCCGAGATAGGTTTCGGTCTGCCGACGGTCATGGGCCGGGACTATGAGCCTGAAAACCCGGATCGGTTTTTATGTCCGGATCTTTTTCGGCGTCTTTTTGTCTACTGGGACGGGGTTGTCGGGCCATGTTGCGGGGACTGGGAAAGAAATATTGATTTAGGCCGGGTAGAGGGCGAGATCAAGGTAGCCGAGATGTGGCAAAGCCAAAAATACAGGGCTCTGCGGGAGTTTCATAAAAACGGCCAGTATAAAAGAATACCGGCCTGCGCCCATTGCAGTGTCCCTTTTCTGTCCACGGTCGAAGTTTTACCGGCTGTGACCTGAGGCTGATGGTGATACGAGATCAGACCCGGAAAGTTAATTTAGGGCCGCTGACCATAGGCGGAGGCGCCCCTGTTCTGGTCCAGACCATGACCAATACCGACACCAGGGATGTTTCAGCCACCTTAGGCCAGATAAACAGGGTAGCCGAAAGAGGGGCCGAGGCCGTCCGTCTGGCCGTTTTGGACGAAAAAGCCGCCCGGCTTCTGGCCGAAATTGTTCCTCATTCGCCGGTCCCTTTGATTGCCGATATACATTTTGACTGGCGCCTGGCCGTATTGGCCTTAAAAGCTCAAGTGGCCGGTTTAAGACTCAATCCAGGCAATATTAAAGATCCCCAAAAAATAAGGAAAGTAGCCGAGGCGGCCGGAGAGGCCAATGCAGCTATCCGGGTGGGAGTTAACGCCGGTTCTTTGGAAGCGGAGATTTTCAGCCAGTACGGCCGGACCCCCGAGGCCTTGGTTAGGTCGGCCGTAAAAGAACTTCAGTTAATCGAAAGTACGGGCTTTAAAAATTTAGTGGTCTCCCTCAAGGCCTCCGAGGTGGGTCTGACGGTAGAGGCGGCCAGACTTATGGCCAGAGAGACCGATTATCCCCAGCATTTAGGCATTACCGAGGCCGGGGATCAGGAAAGCGGGGTGGTTAAGTCTTCGGTGGGCTTAGGCCTTCTGCTCTACGAAGGCATAGGCGATACTGTCCGTGTATCTTTGACCGGTCCGCCGGAAGCGGAAGTGGACTGCGCCTGGGAAATTTTAAGATCTCTGGGCTTACGGGCCAGGGGGCCGGAATTTATCTCCTGTCCAACCTGCGGACGATGTCAGATAGATTTGCCGCAGTTGCTTAAAGAGGTCAAGGATCGCTTAAGAAGTTTAAAAACTCCCTTAAAAATCGCGGTCATGGGCTGCGTAGTCAACGGTCCCGGTGAAGCCTCTCAAGCTGATCTGGGAGTAGCCGGAGGTTCGGGGGATGGGGCTGTCTTTGTTAAAGGCCAGCCTGTCGGCCGGTATAAATTCGGGGAACTGGCCGGGGTCTTAGAAGAAAAGGCCCGCCTTATGGCCGGAGAACCCAGAGCTTAAAAGGCTTCCGGTTTTTTATGCTTTAAAAGCCGGTATTTTTGGCATAAGTAATGTTAGCTAGTCTATTTACGTTTATATTATATGGGTTTAAAATTAATGGCCGAAATATGACCTCCAAATCTCCCATGTAGTATTATTTTTTTCCTTCCAAAAAATTTAGGCCTAAAAATCATTAAACATCTGGCAACTATAACGGCTGTCTGCCCCTAACATTGAGGGAATCTGGGACTCAAGCCCTGTATACTGCGGTCTTATCGACTTTACAATTAGAAGGCTATTGGAATAATTGAAAAAATCTATTCAAAATAATATCTTGATATGCTATGATAGTTTAAGTTTAGCGGGCCTATTCTAATTTCGAGGAAAAGGGAGCTTTCGGCGTCTGCGAATGGGCCTTAAGTTCAGAGGGAAATGGTGCCTAAAAAACAGACACCCGGCTGGATTGACCAGGATTTGAGCCAAAACTGGGAGATGGAAGACCCAAAGGCGTCGGAACTGGCCCAGTATCAGGCCGGTGATAAGCTGGATATTCCCAAGTTGACGGCCTTAGCCCGGGAGTTCAGCAAGGCTTTGGCCAATTTCCGCCCCCCGGAAGGCTACCGGCCCGAACCGGCTTTAACCGAACCCACCCTGACCCCGGCCATGGCCCGAGCTTTAGGCGCTCCCAGTTTATCGGAATATTTTTTAAAAACCCTGAAAGCCAAAGATCCGGCCGTTCAATCTCAGTCCAGCCGTTCGGCCCGGCTGCCTCGCGGTCCGGAGTCGGTGCCGGGAGCTTTAAAAGCCGTCACTGAGACTCTGGAGGGCTATGAGGCGGCCGATCAGGTTGGCTATAAAAAAATTATCGCCCTTCTGGCCTCCATTAAATCCTCCCTTGGCCGAGCCCAGAGTCTGGGCAAAGAGCTGGCCTTAGAGTCGGAACTGTGGCGGACCGATTCTTTGGATAAATACAATAAAGCAAAAAAACTGGCCGAGGCTGTTAAGCTTCTTTTGGTCAGCCCCGAGGCGGTTTCCGAAAACATCGGCGTGGCTCTGACCAGTCTGACACAAACTTTGACCGAAAGACTGGCCGAAACCAGGACCGGACTGGAGGGCCGCCGCCGCTGGCAAGTGGGTCTGAGACTTTTTCAGGAAGAGCTGGAAAGCCTTCAGGCCACAGTAAACACCGGCTCAGCCCTGAATTTTGACTGGACCGGGCAGTTTAAGATCCTGACGGAAAGGCTTTCCGAATTTGAGCAAAAGCATCAGGAGCTTTTAGACCGGCGTCAGGAAACCGATCGCAGGCTGTCTTCGGCATTAGCTGATCTGGAAAAAGCAGAATCAAATATAGTCGGAGAAAACAATAAAGCTTTGCTTACCCGCGGGGAAGCCCTGGCTAAGAGTATTGACTCTCTGTGGCGTTTTACGCTCCAAAGGCGCTCGGAACTGGCCGAATTCTGGTTAAATGTGGCCCCATTAGTTGGGCGTCCCGTCTTTTTAGATAAGATTTTCTTATATACAGCCACTAATTTAGGCCGGACTCAGGGGCTTTTAGAAGAGCAGAAAACCAATTTAAGCCAGGTCGTCGGGCGTCTGTCCAGCACCCGGGATCTCCGCCGGGCAGCCAAAGAGGCCCTTAAAGTTAAAGATAAGGCCAGAAGGTATCCGGCTTTACTTGATCAGTCATCCAGATGGCTGGAGAACTTAAAAAATCTGGTCAGGGAAAAAAAGAATTCCGAGCTTATATCGCGGGAATTGGCCCAGCAAACAGAGCTTAACCGCTACTTGAAGGTTCGGCTGGCCGAAAAGGAAAAATATGCGGCCGGGGACGGGACATTAAGCGATCTGGCCGAGCAGCTGGGGGCGGTGGCCTCGGAACGGGATCGTCTGAAGGAAGAGCTTTTAGGCCTTAAGGCTAAACTCAGCGAATCCGGCCAGACCAAAGCTGAACTGATGAAACTGGTGGAATGGGCCAAAAGGTCTCTGAAGGAAGTGGCCCATGAAAGAAGCCTGCTCCAGAGTCAGCTGAATAAAAACCACGACGAGTTATCCCTTTTAAGGCGCCGTCATACCCGTCTGACCGAGCAGTTTAACCACAGCCAGAAACAGTACAAGGAACTGACGGGCACTAAAGAGAAAAACGATGCGGAAATTAAAAAGCAGCTGGAAGAACGCCAGCAGCTGTCCCTTAAACTGGGTGAATATGAAGACCGCATCAGAGATTTGGCTCAGGAGAGGCAGACGCTGTCTATCCGGCAGCAGGAACTGGCCTTGAGTCTGGACCAGGTCCGCGGCCAGGAAGCCGCCCTGGCCGCCGAACTGGCCGGACATCAGGAAGAACTGGCCGAAGCTACCAGGGCTCGTGAGAATTTAGGTCAGATCATAACAGGTTACCGCCGGCAGCTGGACCGGCTCATTGTGGCTCACCGGGTTTTAATGGAATCCTGGCACCGCCGGGGACTGGCCTTGGCTCAGAGTGAGCAGGAACGGGAAGAGCAGAAAATTAAGCTCGACCGTCAGAACAAAAGTTTAATTGCCGAGGTCACTAAACGGCAAAAACTTTTGGCTGAGCTGGGCACATCCCGGTTGCAGCTGGAATCTTTGGAATCCGAGCGTCAGCGCTTAAATCAGGAAATTGAGGCGGCCAGGTCGGAAGCGGAAAGAATCCAGAATACGGTCCAGGATTCCCAAGTCCAAAGTCAAAAAGCTCTGGAAACGGCTCTGGCTAACGAAAATCGCTTAAACGAGGAACTTAAAAATCTTCAAAACGAGATAGATTACAATTTAAAGCCTTTAATTGAGATCCTGGGGCTGGCTCTGTGGCAGGGAGAGGCGGCCAACCGCAAGTCGGCCGAGGCCCAGGCCGGGGAACTTAAGAAGTTTGTAAAAAATGCCGGGGCCAGGGAAGCCGGGATCCGGATCCAGAGCGCCAACCGGGAGATTGATTACTTAGAGCGTTTAGGGAGTCAGGAAAAGGAGATTGAAAAACTTAAAGCCGAAAAAGACGCCCTGGAGACGGAACACCACAGCCTGCTGGAAAAAGGAACCGGCAGGTCCGAGTCTTCGTCCGAAGACGGCTGGGTCGTCAGTCAGCTGTCCCTGGCTTTGGCTGCCTCCGACCTGCGTCAGGAAAAACTGAGGCGGGGACTTAAAGACTTTAAAATACGTCTGGCCACCCAGAAAACCGAAGCGGCCGGTATTAAGGCGGAACTGGAAGAACTGACCAAAAATCAGGCCGAGGCTTTGAAAAACCATAAGGCCTGGCTGAGCGAGCTGGTTCCTTTAGTCGGTTTTTTCCTGCAGGAGGGCCTGGATTTTTGGACCATGGGGCCGGGCAAAAATGACGCCCGCCAGGCGGTGCTGTATTTTTTAAGGGAAGAAAATTTGTCTCTGGCGGCGGAACTGGAAAAATTCCGGGAAGAACGTCAGAGTCTGTGGGCCGAGCGCCAGACTCTTCTGGAAATTCAGGCCGGTTTTAAAGAGCATTTAAATGAACTGAAACCTTTGGTCGGTTTTTTAATCCGCCAGTTTGTGGATAACGCCGTCTCTCTGGCCCAGGCCTGGAATCAAAGGGATATCCTGTTAAGCGAAATGGCCTCTCTCCACGCCGTCAATAAAACCGGCCAGCCGATTTCATCTCTGTCGGCGGCTTTAGGGGAACGCCATGCCGAACTTCAGAAAACCTTAGGCAAAATCAGAGATTTAGAAGAGGAAAACGCGGCCTTAAAAGGACAGGTTGATCTGGCGACCGGTGAGGTCGAAAATCAAAGAAAGAGGGCCCTGGAGCTGGACGCAGCCAAAGAAGAAGCCTTTGTCAAGCTGGGCAGGCAGATTAAAGAAGCTAAGAGCCTGACGGCCGAATTTAAAACCCAGGCCGAAGAATACAATAAAGTCCGGACCGAGGCCAGCCGTCTGACAGCCGAAAACCAGCGCCTGGCCGAGACGGCCGACCGTCAGGCCGAGGAACTGGCTAAACGTCAGGCTGAGATCTCAGCTTTGAATGATTCTCCCAGGAAAGATGGCAAGCTTGAGGCCGCCTGGGCCGCTTTAAACTATTTGGGAACCAGATCGGCCGACTCATTAGCCACTCTTCAGGCCAAATTAGACCAGCAGGCCCGGCAGATGGAAGAGGCTTTCCGGCAGCTCAGACTGCGTGACGCAGAAATAAAGACTCTGGAAAACCGCCAGGATACTTTAGCCATCCTGTACTGGACTGTTGTTCAGATGTCGGCCGAAGGCCAGCTGTCTTTGCCCAAAGTGCCGGAAAGACAGGCTCTGCCTGCTCCGGAAGCCGAATCCGAAGAAGACGAGGGCCGGGAGATATCCACGAAACCGGCTAAAAAAGCCGGGGAAAAAGGTCTTTTCGGGAGCGGCCTTCTGGCCGAAATACGCAAAGCAGCCCGCAAAAGTATCTTCAGTTTGTTTATAGCCGGCGGTCTGGTTTTATATCTGCCCGCAGCCGGTCAGGCCGAGCCCCTGCAGCTGGGCGGTCCTGAGACTCCCATAGTCCGGTCTGCGGTTTCCGAACCTTTGCGCCCGACGGCCTGTTTTAATGCCGGTCCAATGATGAAAAAGCCGGCCGGGTTCAGACCTCTGGGCCATTTCAGCGGGGAAGTCAGTTTCCCCGTCGCCGAAATTAATCCCTATGAGCCCGGTCCTCTGGCTACCAGGATGTTCTGCCGGACGTTGAACAGAACAATAGATTTGGGCTTTTTGTCGTTGGAAGAGCGTCAGTCAGGGCAGACCGAATCCCAGGCCATCAAATTTCTGGCCCGGAGGGCCAAAAGCCTGGGTTTAGAGCCGGCGGCCATGCTCAGGCTCGTCCGAGGGGCTTTTGACCGGGACAAGACGGTTTTTTTATCCGATTTAAACGGCGAGGAAGCTTCTTTTACTTTAATGCGGCCTTATTTTCCTCAGATGACCAGAACTTTGCATAAGGCAAAATTTAAGGATATCTTGGGCTATTATCTTTTGCCATCACTGGACGGACTTTCCAAATCCACGGCCCAGTTCTGGGACAGGCTGTTTATGGATTTCTACCATCGGACGGCGGATTTGGAAGAGGCGGCCATGGGACTGGCTTTTCATCTGAGCCGCAGACTGTCCTTGAAAAACCAGGTCGAATTCGGGGGGCAGCTGGGGCCGGTCAAAGAACTGGAAAAACTGCCGGTGGATATAGTTATCCCCATTTTAGCCGAATATATAAGACTCAGCTGGCCCGGCTTCCCTTCGCCCAAAAAGAGACAGGGCCCTGAAGATCGCCTGGCCTTCCGTTTGGCCGAAGACTTGCATTCGGCCGGACAGGTTTTCGGTCTGCCCTGGACATTTTTAGTGCCCGTGGCTCAGGAGATGAGGGCTTCTGGCGCTTTGTGGCCGTCGAGTCTGGACATATACAGCGGAGTGAGCATTCTTAAAACCCAGGTGGAAATTTTCAGCCGTAAGTGGTCGGAAACGAGACTGGCGTTGTGCGATTTAGATTTGCTCGTGGCCAGGTGGTCCGCCCCCGGGGTTCAGGAAATCTATAAGAAAAAAGCCGCTTTGGTTAATTTTTTCAGCCAAAGCCTCCAGAATGCTGACCGGCTTTTTGACTGAGAGACAGTTGTAAAGAGGATGTATGAATTTACTTGATAAACTTGCGCCATTGGCCGGACTGGCCATAGGCTCGGTTCCTTTTACTGACCCGGCCGAGGCTTTGGACTGTCTGGCCGGTCTGGACATACCGGCTTATCCTCAGATGGTCAAAGTCAGTTTTTACGAAGATATGATCTACGGAGCCTTAGACGGCCTGCCGTTTATAAAAGTCCTGGAGGCCGCTAAAAAAGTCATTGTGCCCAAAGAAGGACTGGACGAAAATCTGGCCTTGTTTTACGAAAATTTTTATAAAAACGATTTTTCCTTTCTGGCCTTAAAGGGCCGCTCGGCTCTGGGCCTGCAGGCTTTTTTAAAGCGGGCCAGAGAAGATCTGACTTTCGGACAGGTATTTTTAAAAGCGCAGGTCGTAGGGCCCCTGACTTTAGCCCAGTCAGTCCGGCTGGAAGACGGAACTTCTGCTTTGGACGATCCCAGTATTTTAGAGGCCCTGAGTTTCGGTTTAGGGGGCAAAGCCGCGTATTTAGCCGCCCAGATCCGGGCGGCCGGCCGTCAGCCTGTAGTCTTTATCGACGAGCCAGGTTTGACCGGCTACGGGTCGGCTTTTTCCACCCTGTCAGCTGAGACTGTTTTAAAATCCTTGGGTACGGCCGCCCAAACGGCCAGAAGCCAGGGTCCGGTCTTGCTGGGCTGCCATGTCTGCGGCAATACCGACTGGGGCTTACTGTCCCGGGCCGGACTGGATATTTTAAATTTCGATGCATTTAACTTTTTGGAATCGTTTTGCCTTTATCCCAGGGAACTTAAGACTTTCCTGGATAAGGGGGGGCTTATCGCCTGGGGTCTTGTTCCCACTGAAGACTATACCAATGATTTGACGGCCGGATTTTTACTGGACCGTTTGGCCGCTGGGATATCCAATTTAGAAAAATGCGGCCTGGATCGGAAGTTACTGTCCTTAAGGTCCCTTTTTTCCAGTTCCTGCGGTCTGGGCCAGCTGGCTCCGGATAAAGCCAGGGGCATACTTAAACTTGTAGAAGATGTCTCCGGGCTGGCTAAACAAAGGAGAACAGTCTGACCATGGCCCGGAAAAGAGGCAAAAAGGCTCCGCCTAAAGTACCCTGGATCCAAAGGCTCCCCCCGGAAGTACCGGGGCTTCTGGCCTTACTGCTTTCGGTTTTAGTCGTCCTGTCTCTGATTTCCCATTCGCCCGAGGACGGAGAGGGAGTTTTGGCCAGAAATTATATAGGCGCTGCCGGGGTTTGGGGTTCAGGGCTTTTAATTAAATTTTTCGGCATACTGGCTTTCTGGCCGGCTCCGGTTCTGTTCTGGGGCTCTTATTACATTTTAAAAAATCCAGGTCAGAGAACGGGCCTTTTTTCCTCAACCGTAGGAATACTCCTGATTCTTTTTGCTTTTTTGGCCATGGCAGGCTTACTGTGGCCTTCCGCCGGCCTTACGCCTTTTTGGCCGGAAGCCCCCGGAGGCGGTATTTTAGGGGCGTTTTTAGCCCAGGGTCTTCTGGCCGGTCTCGGCCGGATCGGCGGCCTGTTGGTGGCTCCTTTTCTGGCTTTAGGCGGGCTTATGCTTTTAACCGGTCTTTCCCCAAGGAATTTACGGAAAATACCCTGCTTTTTCGGACTGTTATGGCGCTGGCTGCCAAAAGCCCCGGCCAAAACAGACAAGTCCGAGCCGAAGCTGAAGATCCGTCCTGTCGCCCGGCGGGGCGGTCAGATTACGGTCGGTTCGGAAGCGAATGACAGGGAAATTGTTGATTTGACTGACCCGGATCCGGGGCTTTCGGTCGGCGGTGAAGATCCGTCTGTCCCGGAAAAACCGGCTTTGGTTTTTCGGGAAAAGAAGAAAAAAATTCCCCCGAAGACTGTCCCTAAAACCGAAAGCGGAATTTATCCGGCCAGCCAGTATGTCCGGCCGGATTTAAATCTTCTGGACCCGGTGACCGAGGGGGGCTATTCCGGCTTAAGCGAAGAAGAGATGACGGCCAACGCCCGCTTGCTGGAAAAAAAGCTCAAAGAGTTTCAGGTTGAGGGCCAGGTGACCGGAGTCAGCTGGGGTCCTGTCATTACCCAGTACGAGTTTCAGCCGGCTCCGGGCATTAAGATCGGCAAAGTTACCCGTCTGGCTGAGGATCTGACCATGGCTCTGAAGACAACGTCCTGCCGGGTCACGGGGGCCATTCCCGGCAAAGGGGCCATCGGTCTGGAACTGCCCAATCCTAACCGCCAGCTGGTAACCATGCGGGAAGTGGTGGAGAGCGCCGAGTACCAGAATTCCACCTCGCCTCTGAGTCTGGCTCTGGGGGTGGACATTACCGGTCAGCCGGTCATACGAGATCTCATGCGTATGCCCCATCTTCTGATTGCCGGGGCCACCAACAGCGGCAAATCGGTCTGCCTGGATTCTTTACTAATGTCCATTTTTTATAAATCCACCCCCGAAGAGGTCCGCTTTTTATTGATTGACCCCAAATGCGTGGAACTGACTCAGTATAATGATTTGCCCCATCTTCTCTATCCGGTTTTAACCGATCCCGAAGAGGCCACCATGGCTTTAAAATGGGCCGTCTCGGAGATGGATGCCCGTTATAGACTCATGGCCGAAACCGGAGTGCGCCAAATCTCCAAATATAATGAGCAGGTTAAAAAAGAACTCCTTAACTGGAAGCCTAAAGCGGAAGACGATACCCCCCCCAAAACACTGCCGTATCTGGTCATAATCATTGACGAACTAAGCGATCTGATGCTGACGGCAGCTAAAGAGGTGGAAGTTTCCATCTCCCGGCTTGCGGCCAAGGCCAGAGCTGCCGGTATTCATCTTATTTTAGCTACCCAGAGACCATCGGTCGATGTTCTGACCGGAGTCATTAAAGCTAACCTGCCGACGAGAATTTCCTTTCAGGTGTCGTCTAAAATAGATTCCCGAACAATCTTGGACCGCATGGGAGCCGAGCAGCTTTTGGGCAAAGGGGACATGCTTTTTCAGACTCCGGGGGCCAACAGTATTGAGCGTCTGCACGGAACATTTGTCTCGGATGAGGAAAAAAAACGGGTCACCGACTATATCCGCCAGTATGGTCCGCCGGATTATCTGGAGAATCTCATTCCGCCCGAAAGGGGCGGGGAAGAGAATACCGGCGACCGAGATGATAAGTATTCCGATGCTCTGGAACTCGTCCGCCAGTCTGGCAAAGCCTCCAGCTCTTTTTTCCAAAGACGCCTGGGCATAGGTTACCCTCGGGCGGCCCGGATTATTGAGGATATGGAACGGGACGGCTACATCGGTCCTCAGGAAGGCTCTAAACCCAGAGCCATCCTTTTTTCGTAATTCACCGAAAAATCTGACTTAAAACCCACCACACCCAGCAATTCTGCTTTTACTGCCTTGGAGTGAAAACCGCTCTCTTTTGCTGCCGCAGGTCCGGATGTCAAAAGCCAAAAGGAGCCTGAAGATTTTTGTCTTGATTTCCGGTAAGAAATACAGCCGGAGATTTCAGGCAGGACTGAGACTAACCGAAATAGGAAATTTAGAATAACAACTCATCCGGCGGCAGCATATTTAAAAATTTGGGTTTAGAGAATTTTTTAAAGACCTTGCCGAGTTAAGGGCGATAAGTATTGCGGAAAAAGCTGGAATGAAAAATTAAGTCTGACGGCCTCGCGAAAAGCCTCTTTTTTAGAAAAGCGCACTTATAACTATTTGATATCATTATCATCTCTTTTGAACTCGGCTTCTGGAAAAAGGGGGTTATTGCGAAGGCATCAAGTCTGCTTGAAGACGGGAGTTATGAAGTATTTTAATGTTATATGTTAAAACATAAGTTTAAAGAACAATATATTATAAATTAATCAGTATTTTTGTAATAAGCTCTGTAGTTCCTATTCGAATCAGAATAGCTTTTTTGGGTTTGAGATATGCTATAATTTTTTAGGCCATCTGGAAGTTTATTGGTCCAGCTGCTGATCTCAGGCAGAGGGGGAGGCCATGAAAGAACTGCCTGTATAAGATCTGCCGTTTAAGGAAATAATTGAGTCAGGTCTGCTCTGCGCTGACAAAACTTGGTACATTGCCAGTCTGCTCAAGAGCCAAAAAAAGAGTTGCTTCCTTTCCTCCACAGGCGTTCCGGTAAAACTCTCTTACTTGACACGATGAAAGAACTGCTCATGGGCCGTAAGGAACTTTTCCAGGGACTCAAGATCGGGGACTTGGGGTATGAGTTTCCTATACACCCGGCCGTACGCCTAAGGATGAACTACGATAAAATTGTCGTCAGCTCAGATCAGCTTAGAGAGGAAATAATCGAAGACCTTAAGGAAGCGGCCGAAGCGGAGGAGGTGGTCTTGAAGGCCAATTCTTCAGGCAGAAATTTGAAACTGCTTCTCGTTGGTCTCTCAAAAAAGTACAGTGCAGGCGCGGTTCCTGACTGACGAATATGACGCCCCTGTGGCCCGGTATACAGGCAGTACGCTAATCAGTGTGGCCTCACGGGTCGCGGGAATAGAGATCATAAGTGAGGTGCAGGGAGCCAGAAGACGGGTTGATATGGCCGCCCTCATTAATACTGGGGAGCGTCCGGTCATTGAGGTAAAACACCGGCCTCTTCGCCCCGATCACAGAGACGAAGATCGGGTGAAAATCCTGACTGGGGCCTTAGACGAGGTTTTGGCGACCGTAAAAAACCGCTTATACACCTCCTTTCCAGTTGCCGCCCAAAAAAATCATAGGCTTGGGAGTGGCTGTCTGAGGAAGAGATCTGGTTAAAGCAGGGTTTGTGGAGCAATCGGAATTGAAATTGATTCATAAGCCGGAAGTTCCGGGAATTTCTGAGAGTCCTGCTGTTTCCAGGCATCTCAGGGCTCCCAAAGTTCCCTTTAAGTCCTAAGGGCATACTAACATTTTCGTCTTTACTTCTTTAGGCGGGTTCTTCTTCAGAAGAGTTATAGCTTTGAACGGGACAATCAGATAAAACCGGCCTGATAATTTTAAGTTAATATTGAAAAACGTCTTAAATCCTGTATTTTATTTTTTAAAAGCAAACTATAAGTTCAAAAACATCAAATAGGAGGCGTTTATGAATGGGCTGAGGCTTGCGGCGGAGAACCGTCGTAAGCGTGGCGAAGGAAAACCTGAGACTTTCGGTTTTCTGGGGTTTACGCACATATGTACGGTGACAGGGCTGACTCGGAAGTTTAAGCTGAAGAGGGTAACAATAGTTAAAAGACGGAAGGCCAAGCTGCTCTCACTCAAGGAGAGTTGAGGAAGCGAAATCAATTGGATGATAGAGCGGGTCGGGGAGCGGCTGCGGAGAGTGGTCAGCGGCTATTTTCAGTACTGTGCGGTACACGGCGATGGCGCCGTCTCGGGCAGGTTCAGATTCCTTCCAGCGGGGATCCGGCGGATGAAGACTGTCAGGAGAAGGAGTCAGAAGGCCCGTATGGCCTGGGATAAGTTCAAACCCATAATTGACTGCTGGCTGCCAAAACCCATAACTAGGCGCCCCTGTCCAAATCAGCGTTATAACGCCAGACCCCAATGAATAATCATTGGATCCAGCTTTGGAGCCTTGTGCTCTTGAGTGTGTCCGCAGGGATCTGTGCGGGGGGACACCCGAAAGCGTGTTCCATGCCGCGACTGTAAAACACACTGTATCAGGGTAGACAATCAGGCGCTTCGGCCGTATTGTTTCCTCAAACCGGGCTTAAAATTATTCTAATTTGACTTCATTTGAATAGCGCAATACATTAAGGCTCCATGGGAAATTTTCTGTGAGGCTTAGATCCGAATCCCTATAAATCCAGGTCTGTTTTAGTCTGATTTCTTTCGGCTTTACGGAGGAGTATTTTCGTGAAAAGTTTTTCAATGATTTTGGTTTTTATGTGCCTCATGTTTTATTCCAGTGCCACGGTCATGGGTCAGGTTAAAGCCGATAAAACCAAAAACGAGTCGGCCGGGGCTAAAGTCTCTGAGTCTGAGGCCAAAGAGGCTGACCAAAAAATAGTCCTCTATCTGGCTAAATCCTGGGCCAAAGAAAAAGAGATTTTGTCACTTTTCGAAAAAGAAACAGGTAAAAGTGTCTCCGTCGTCAGGGGAACAGCCGAGGAACTCAGGGAGAGATTAAAAAAAGAATCAGAGGATCCCCAGGCCGATCTTTTTGTGGCCCCCGACGGGGAACAGATTTTTCTGGCTAAATATTCGGACCTTTTTGAGCCCCTTTTAACCGGAACCATCAGGAGCAGGACAGCGGACGAACTGAGGGACATAGATAACCTATGGGTAGGCCTGACCTACTGGGTACGGGGCATCGTCTACGTTAAGGATCTGGTTAATCCTTCTGACTTGCCCACTTATTTTTCCTTAGCCGCCCCGAAGTTTAAAGGCCGGATAATATTGGCCGCCGTTAATTCCGACGAAATATCTCTGGTGGCAACTTTGGTTAAGTTTTACGGGACATCTGCCGCCATTGACTGGATTAAAGGCCTGGTTAATAATCTGGTCAGACCTACGGCCGGGGACGATAAAAAGCAGATTTTAGATCTGGCCTCCAATACAGGCCAAATATCCATAGTTAATTCCTATGTCTTGGGCCGGATGCAAAATTCTCCTGACCGGAAAGAAAAAGAGGCGGCCGAGCGGGTGGGCCTGGTTTTTCCGGATCAGTCCGATTTTGCGGCCCACGCCAATATATCAGCCGCTGCTCTTGTCTTGAATGCCAAAAATAAAGACAGCGCCGTCCGGCTGGCCGAGTTTTTGCTGAGTCCCCCTGCTCAGGAGCTTCTGGCCTCCGGGGATTTTGAGTTTCCGGTCAATCCGGAGGCTAAGATACCGCCGACTATGGAAGCCTGGGGGAAATTTAAGTTCCAGGATCTGGATTTCTCTTTTCTTGGGGCATACCAGAATCAGGCTGAAGTTTTGATGAACCAGGGAGGCTGGAAATAATGGGACCGGTATTTTTGTCCCTCCCATTTTCAGGTTTAATTACTTGGTTTTAGTCTTAAGTTTCAGGCCGTTTAGCACGGTGAGTTTGCTGGAGAGTTTTCCTTTTATCAAAATTGGTTAATGTTGGTCAATAACTTATAATTAAGCTTCAGACAATATGATTTGTTCTGAGAAAAAAACAGGATGCCTCATTTTTTTTCTTGACAAGTTAAGGGCAGCCAGGTTATAGTAACAACCGGTACCTGTTGAGGGCCAAAAACAATTTAATAGCAATTGCAGGTGTTCTGGATTATTAGTCCGGAAAAGAGGAAATCCCGTTAAAATCGGGAACGAGCCCATCGCTGTAAGTCGTTAGCCGGTTAATCATTCCGGCCCAAAAAGCAAAAATGTCACTGGGATTTTACCTGGGAAGACGCTTTTAGGTGACAAGTCAGAAAGCCTGCCTGTAATTGGTCCGCGTACAGCTTGGGGACTAAAGCTATGGTATGTGAAATTAACTGATAATGTCAGTGATTTGCTGCTTTGCCTGTTTCCCCGGAGACGGGTTTTTTTGTGCCAAAAATATATATATATCAGATGGCTGGACGGAAATTATTTTTTTAAAAGTTTAAATAATCACCCCAGGCAGGCCGCTGACCCGGGCGGCCTGAGGTTGGAACGTCTGCGGTGGGGTAATTTACTTGGCTAAATCGCTATTCAAGGTCAGAAGAATGCAGTTTCGGGTTAAAGGCAATATGATTTTTGTCAGCCTTGTCGGCCATAAAAGCAACAAGGTATTTTTTTATTGACAAATCAGGAGGTTAAGATTTATAAAATTGCAGGTCCTTTTTAAGGGGCTGAAAAATATAATAACCGCTGCAGGTGTTCCGGATTATTAGTCCGGAAAAGAGGAAATCCCGTTAAAATCGGGAACGAGCCCATCGCTGTAAGTCTATGGCCGGTTAATTCCGGCCCCAAAAGCAAAAATGTCACTGGGATCTTACCTGGGAAGACGCTTTTGGGTGACAAGTCAGAAAGCCTGCCTGCAATTGGTTCGCGTACAGCTTGGGGACTAAAGCTATAGTATGTGAAATTAACTGACAGTGTCAGTGATTTGCTGCTTTGCCTGTTTCCCTGAGGAGACAGGTTTTTTTGTGCCAAAAATAATTTCCTGCCCCTGCGGACAGAAATACTACAGCCAGGCCGAAAAAGCCGAAATAAGCAGGGAGCGTTGTTAAAAATAAAATGCCAAACCCAAAATGGATTTGGCTCAGACAATCGGGCCGACCTGCGACGGGGTACAGTCTTGGACTCCCCAATGCCCCGTACTGCCCGAGTGACGGCCGCTGGTAGCGTGGCGGCCGTCATATTTTAAAATTTCAGTAGTTTTGGCCCTGTCGATAAAATCTGCCTTTGAGCCTCTATCTCCGCCCACCTGGTTTTTTCTTTGATGACAATTTCAAGCTTCGGGCCAATCCGCCCCAGGGCCGCCTCGGCGGCCATGGGGATTAAGTGATATTTTTTAAGGCGGCAAAGGGATTGTTAAAAGGCCCGTCGGGCTTGACCGGACGGTGCGGCCCTGAGTTGCGGGCCAGCTTTTTAGGCTCCTGGGTTTTAGAGCCGGGTTTGGGAAAGGGATCGGTTTTCAGAGATAAAGAAAGGCGGCGGCGGTTTAAATCCACAGCTAAAATAGTGACCATGACTTCCTGCCCTAACCTGACCTCGTCGGCCGGGGTCCGGACGTAGTGATCGGCCATCTCGCTTAAGTGAACCAGACCGTCCTGGTGAACACCTACATCCACAAAAGCCCCAAAGGCGGTGATATTTGTAATCCGGCCGGGAATTTTCTGGCCCGGCAGAAGGTCTTCCAGCTTTTCCAAGCCCTGAGCAAAAGAAAACGGCCGGAAGATCCTTCTGGGATCGCGGCCGGGTTTTTCCAGTTCAGCCACAATATCCATTAAAGTCGGCAGGCCCACTTTAGGTGAAACATAAGCCTGGGGTTTTATTTTGGAGCGCAGGGAGCTGTGTTCCAGAAGATCAGTCACTGTAACCTCCAGATCCCGGGCCATGGTTTCTACGACCCAGTAGGATTCCGGATGAACGGCGCTTTTATCTAAAATGTTGGTGCTTTGATTTAAGCGCAGAAATCCGGCGCACTGTTCAAAAGCTTTGGGACCTAACCGGGGTACGGACAGATAATCCTGACGGCTTAAAAAAGGACCGTGGCTGGACCGGAATTTGACGAAATTTTTGGCCAGAGACGGTCCCAGGCCCGAGACGTAGGATAAAAGCTTTTCCGAGGCCATATTCGCCTCTACCCCGACCCGGTTAACGCAGCTGACGACCACATCGTCTAAACTGTTTTTCAGGAGGGTCTGGTCCACATCGTGCTGATACTGGCCGACACCTATGGATTTGGGGTCGATTTTGACCAGTTCGGCTAAGGGGTCCATGAGCCTGCGTCCGATTGATACAGCGCCTCGGATGGTCAGATCCAGTTCCGGAAATTCATTTCTGGCCTCTTCTGAGGCCGAGTAAATGGAGGCTCCGCTTTCATTGACCATAACAACGGGAATATCAGGCAGATCTTTTATTTCCCGGACAAAAGTTTCCGTCTCCCGGCCGGCCGTACCGTTACCTACAGCTACAGCGGTCAGGTCGTGGGTTTTAATCATCTCAAGAATTTTTAAGCCGGCCTCGCGTCTGGCCGATTCCGAGGCGTGGGGTTGAATGGTCACGTACTCAAGCAACCGGCCGTCCGAGCCAAGAGCCACGACTTTGCACCCGGTCCGAAATCCGGGATCGATGGCTAAAATCGGTTTTTCGCCTAAGGGAGCTTCCATTAAAAGCTCGGTTAAATTTTGGGCAAAGATGTCGGTGGCTGCCTGGTCGGCTGTCTTTTTGGCCGAAAGGCGGACTTCGGTTTCCAAAGAGGTGGAAAGTAAGCGCTTAAATGAATCTTCTGCAGCCTCAGCGACCAGACCGGCCGACTGGGAGTCATTTCTAACAAACATCTCCCTCATGATGCCCAGAGCTTTGTCTTTTTCCGGCTGAACGGACAGAGACAGTATGCCCTCGGCCTCCCCCCGGCGGATAGCCAGATAGCGGTGGGAGGCTATGGTGGCCACTGGTTCGGAAAAATCAAAGTAATCAATATACTTCTGACCTTTTTCCTCCTGGCCCTTCAGGACTTTGCTGACCACCGTGCCTTGGGTTTCGTACAGTTTCCTTAAGCTCTGCCTTAAAGCGGCGTCTTCGCTGAATTTTTCGGCCAGAATGTCACGGGCCCCGGATAAAGCCGTCTGAACATCGGGTACGTTTTTTTCTAAAGATATAAATTCTTCGGCCATGGCATAGGGATCGTCTGAGGGGTTTTGCTCAAAGATCTTCTCAGCCAAAGGAGCAAGACCCTTTTCCAGAGCCATCATGGCTCTGGTTCTTCTTTTTGGCCGGAAAGGCAGATAGATGTCTTCAAGTTCGGCCATGGTCTCGGCCCGGGCCAAACTTTCGGTCAGCTCATCGGTCAAAAGTTCTCTTTCGGCTAAAGATTTAGAGATCGCCTCTCGCCGGGCCGTCAGTTCGGCCAGAGCTTTTAGGCGGTCTCTGACCTGGGTTACCTGAACCTCATCAAGACCGCCGGTGGCCTCTTTGCGGTAACGGGCTATGAAGGGGACAGTGGCCTCTTCGGCCAGCAGGTCAGCAGCGGCCAAAACTTGCCAGTCGGCCACACCAATTTCTTGGGCAACTTGGGGAATAAAGTCCAGCATTTTTTCTTTCTTATGTAGATGAGGATTTTTAGAATCCGGTGAATAACCGGGATTTTAGAATCTTCTGCCTGTCAAGGCCTGGTCCCATTGGGCGGCAAAATCCGGGTCATTAGATTTTAGAAAATATAAATCACTGGTCGGCAGGCCCAGCATTTTAGCCGCTTTTTCCACCGAACAGCCGGAGCGGAGGGCGTTTAAAAAGACGGTCACATCATAGCTTTTCAGGACAGATAATTTTTTATTTGTTCCTTGGGATTTAGCCTTTTTCCAGGCCTTGTCAAAATCAGGAACGGAACGGCGCTTGCGGTTTAATTGTATCACACTGCGGCCGGCCAGACGAGCCGCGTCACCTGGTCCTATGCCTTCGGACAGAAGTTGTAAAAATTTTTCCCTGGAGGATTGTTCAAATTCAGCTCCCACCTTAGCTGCTTCTTCCCACTGAGCGGCAAATTCCTGATCGCGGTATTTCCGTCTGGAGAAACAGCCGGCCGATTTGCCGGTTTTTTGGGCCGAGTCTTTAACGGTCAGGCCAGTGGCTATGGCTGTTAAGAAAATCCGGTTGGTTTCCTCGTAATTTTCCTGTCTGGTCTGGACTTTGGTCTTTCCAGATTGAGAATTCGGCTTAAGACTTTCGGTCAGGCCTTGCGGGTTGATTATGTCGGCTTCCGAAAACAAAGACGCCTCCCTTTTTAGGAAAACTAAAAAACGAAAAAGCCTTCAGTAAACAGAAAAATCAAGGCCTCTCCGGCTGTCTCTTCTTCGATCCTCTAATTATACAATATTAGGGCTTATTGTCAATAGGTTAATCAATTTACGAAACAAGCGGGGTTTGAGTCGGAAATGGTTATTTTAGAGGCAAATTTTATTAAGCCTCATGATGATGGGCCTTAGTATTTATTTGATACTTGGGTAAAATATTAGTTAAAACTATTATAAGATTTATATTATATAAAATTAGTTAAAAATTATTTTAATATAAAACAATTAATCGTGAAATAAAAATAAGCCGATCCTGGGCTAAAATTTTTCCTTGGCTGAAAAGACGTCTTTTGGAGTCCTTATTCTAAGTCGCTTTTAAGACAGCAGCAATTAAAGTCAATAATGCAGAAATAAAATTATTGATCACAGTTGCGGTTATCCCTGAAACAGCAAGTTATCGCTAATTTTTCTGAGATCCTAAATTCCCCCACAGATTAGCGTAGACAAGAATCCAGCGATACGGCAATATCTGCAACGGCGTTGAAGTGGGCAAGAATTTCTTTCTGTTGCTTAGTTAAAGCTTTTGTGAATCTACAGCTTTCACCGGTGCGA
>JAISEL010000069.1 GCA_031264185.1 Deltaproteobacteria bacterium | reverse complement strand
GGCTGGGTCGGTCTGGTCATTCCCCATCTGGCCCGGATGCTGGCGGGGCCGGAGCACTCGCGTCTTCTGCCTGTTTCGGCCCTTATGGGGGGCATTTTTCTTCTGATTATGGATAATCTTGCCCGGACTCTCACGGCCCAGGAAATCCCCATAGGACTGCTGACCGCTTTAGTGGGGACGCCGGTTTTTCTGGTCCTGTTTCTGAAAATGCGCCATAAAGGGTGGAACGATGACTGAGGCTGTTACTTTCTCCTGTTTGAGCTACTCCTACCGTCCTGACAGCTGGAACCTGATGAGCTGCTCGGGGAGCGTTCCCCAGGGCTCGTCCCTGGCCATTCTTGGTCCCAACGGCTGCGGCAAGACCACCCTCCTCAAACTGATTCTGGGTCTGATTAAACCGTCGTCAGGCCGTTTGAGCGCCAACGGCCAGATGGCTTTGGTGCCGCAGATATTCCAACTGTCTTTCGCCTTCACTGTCTTAGACATTGTGCTTATGGGCCGGGCCCGGAAGATCGGTCTTTTTTCCCAGCCATCGGGCCGCGATTTTAAAGCCGCCCGGGAGGCTCTGGACAGGGTCGGCCTCAGTCATCTGGAGCGGCGCTCCTTTAATGAACTGTCAGGCGGGCAGCGCCAGCTGGTGGTTCTGGCCCGGGCTTTAGTGGCTGAGGCCGAAATACTGCTTATGGACGAACCGACTTCGGCTCTGGACTTAAAGAATCAGGATTTAGTCCTTCGCTGGATAATCCGACTGACCAGGGAAGACCATCTGACTGTTATTTTTACCACCCACCATCCTCAACATGCCCTGACGGCGGCTGATCAGGTCTTTTTGATGCTGGGCGGCGGGGCTGCCTTCTGCGGACCGACGGATGAGGCTTTGACTGCGGAAAATCTGCACCGGCTTTACGGCCTGCCTCACCGCCGCCTGGATTTTGACTACCGGGGCCAAAAAACTGCCACCATAGCTCCGGTCTTTCTCGCCTCCGGGTCAAGCGGCTATGAACCTCTATAGCGGCAGGCGTTAAAATTGCAACTCGGGTTTACGTTAACGGCTCTTCCGGCGAAGACTAATCAGTTATAATCCCGAGGCCGGGCCGCCAGCCGCTGCGACAGTCTTTCCTTTTAAAATCAAACTGGGATTCAGTAAACATGGATGCTCCCGGCCGCTGACGGCAGGAGGGAGACTCCCAGCCAGGTGAACAATAAAATGATTAGTCCGGCTGGTGGTAATAAAAGGCCAACATACTCCCCGAAGCCACGGGGAGGTTTCAGCCTGAAATGCAGATAGCCCAGAAAAGCGGCCAGAGTTATCAAAGCCCAGGTTTCTTTGGGATCCCAGGACCAGTAGTGACCCCAGGCTTCTTTGGCCCAGAGAGCTCCGGTTATTAAGCCCAGCATCAAAAAGCCCAGCCCGATTCCGACTGTGTCGTCAATGAAAGAGTAAAGCTTCCGGTCTGATTTACCTGATTTAGTCAGCATTTTAAACTGAATAACAGCTCCCAGAGCCGAAGCGGCCAGAACAGCGTAGGACAGCATGTAGGCCGTGACGTGAGGCACAAAATAAGGGCTTATTAATGCCGGCATCAGCGCTTTGGAATGGAGTTCGGGTTTTAAGACATTTATGACCGCGAATACTGAGGCGGTAACGGCCGCAAAAACAAGCAGCCAGGGATATTTCCACCGGGCGTAAGCCAGAAGACCGGCCAGGGAGAGGAAAAACGAGTACCAAAGTCTGGTCTCCCCCATGGTCCTTAACGGCGGCCGGCCCAGCGTCAGCCACAGGCCGACAATAAAGACCAAAGTCAAAAGCGAGCCGGCCAAAACAAAAAGACCGGCTTTTTGCGGCTTACGGATTAGGGCCAGGCATGAACCTATAAGCCAGGCCGCGACCGCCGTCGGGGCCAGATAGCTATGAAAAGTCCAGGTCATAATTTTTTTTGGCCAAAAATGATGAGGCCCAGAGAACCCAGGGCCCACAGAACAAACCCTGTTTTAGCCAAAGGCAGCCAGGGATCGCAGACCAGTTCAAAGCCTGACCACAAAGATTCTTTGCCGGCCAGAGTATCGTAATTATGCTGATAAATAAGCCAGTCCCCGGCTTTTAAAGGTTTATTGACCTCAATTTCGGCAGTCAGCTCCAGACCCTCCCGGGTGTAGACCATGACCTGTGATAAAAATCTTCTGGGCTCCGGTTTGGTCATGGCCAGCCACCGGTCGCCTAAGGGCAGGGGTCTGGGCGGGTAGCTAAGGCCGCCGGTTGAGACCCAGCCTTGGTAACTTTGGCCGGAATAGCGGTTTTTAGCCAGCAGTTTGGCAGCCTGACCGGCGGGCTGACCTGTCCCCTGAGTAATAGCTCTTGTAAAGAGATCAGGCCGTAGCTGGGCCGCCCTGGGCAGAAACTCCAAAAGACTGATGTCGTAATCTAAAAGCCGGCCCTGGGGTTCGGCCGGGTCCAGCTGAAAAACTGCCAGCCGTCCGTTTTCGGTTAAGGCCTGGCCCGAGGAGTGGTCAACAATAGCCAGCTTGGCCGGATATTCGTCAATGTCAAAATTAAGGAGGCGGATGGCCAGGGGCATTTCCAGAAAAGAGCCGTCGGCTTGTCTGGTCCGCCATTCCAGACCACCTTCGGGGACGACCATGAGTTCTCTTTGACGGTCAGGGGCGCCAAGACCGGCGGCTATCAGAAGCAGCCACAGGCCTAAATGGTTTAAGAGAAATACAGGCCGCTTCAGGGAGGCTCTTAAAATGACAGTCTGACCTAAGGCGATCAAAAGAAAAAAGTAAATAAAGATTAAAGGGAAAGAGGAAGTCAGATGATCTAACCCCAGACGTCCGATCAGACCGGGTTCCGGGGGAGCCCGGTAAGGCAGACTGGCCTGGGGAACAAGGCCCATAATTATTGACAGAAAACCTATGCAGACAATAAGAGCTACGGCCGGAGGCCGGGAACTTAAAAACTTAAAAGGCGCCCTGTTTTTTAACAGTCTGGCCAAAAGAGCCCAGGCTGATATTATTAGGGCCAGGAAAAAATTAAAGGGCCAGGCCAGAACCTTTAAATCCAGCGGGCCGAAAGCATATTCGGCCGCCAGGCCGCCTGAAAGAACTGACCCGAAAAATAAAAAGGATTCCCCATAGCCCCAGGGACGGGTCCAAAGTTTTCTGGGGCCGCTTCTGGTCTCCAAAAGAAGCTCTTTTTTCCAGTCATTTTCCATGTTGGAAAATATCAGATCCGGCCGTTAGCCTTGGCCTCTTCCAGCCATTTCGGGGCAACTGTTTCCAGGAAGACGGCTTTTTGGCTGGCCAGGACCTTGGGATCTAAGCCTATGTATTTCTGGGCCTTCTCCTTGGTGGAGATGTCGGGCATGACCGCCTCTTCTATACCGTGTTCTGAGAAGACGTCTTTTAATAAAATCTGAGCCCGGAGAGCTTTTTCCAGACCGTGGGCTAAGATCCGCTGGGTTTCCACCGGCGCGTGGAAGGGAGCCCCGTGGGAAGCCACAGCAAAATCCCACCGCCACTGGCCCTGGCGGATTAAGGCTCTGACCGGGGCCAGCTCTTCGTCCGTGGCTCCGCCCTCCATGGCCATCTTAGTCAGAATATGGGCTTTAGCCAGTTCCGGTTCCAGCAGATTTCTGGTTTCAAGAAGTTTATCCTGCCGTTCGTAAACAAACTTTATCAAAGTCTCTTCGGAATCACGGTGGCAGACCTGACAGGCGGTGGCCACTTTGGACAGGGGGCTGACCAGATGGTGATCGGAATACTTAAGCCCGCCTTCGGAAATGTATGGCATGTGACAGTCAGCGCAGGAGAGTTTTTTCTGACCGTGGGGGCCCAATTGAAAAAGCTCCCAGTCCGGATGCTGGGCTTTAATCATAGGGGTCTTAGAGACTGCGTGGGTCCAGTCGGAGAAATCATTCTCATCGTAATAAGCCTCCATGGCCTCAACCGTGAAGCCTTTGTCCCAGGGGAAGGTGACGTATTTGCCGTCCCCTTTAAAATAGTACTCCACATGGCACTGGGCGCAGACTAAAGAGCGCTTTTCCAGAATGGTCGTCTGGTTAACATCCCGGCCGATTCTCTGGAAGGCCTCTTTTAAAGCCGGCCTGGTGATGGTCAGATCCATGGTCTGAGGCTCATGGCAGTCGGCGCAGCCTATGGGGTTGACAATTTCGGCTCCCAAAGAGCTCCAGGGCGCTTTATAGAACTCTTCCTGACCTAATTGTTCCATCATTCGGGGAACGTCCGGGCTTTTGCACGTCCAGCAGGAGGCAGTCTGAAGATCTTTTTGGTCTTCCACTCCCGGCGATCCGACTCGCCAGGTGGTCAGCATATCGGCAACCGAGTAGAAGTGGCCCCGGGGAGCGGAATAATCCCGGGCAAAGGCGTAACCGGCCCACAAAATGACCATGTCCGGCCGTTCGGCCAGAACATCCTGAGGCATATTGCCCAGGTGTTTGGATTTAAAGTCCATGTTGGCCGTTTTTTTCCAGGTCTCATACTCACGGGGGTAGTTCTGGCCGAAAACTTCGTTTTTAGGCTGGATGCCTTTAATTTCGACTTTCCGGTTATTGTATATGGAGGCCACTTCGGCGCGCCTTACGGTCACCGAGGCGGCCAGAAGGGCTAGAATGACCACCGCTATAGCCGTTCCGGCGCAGATAGCCAGACCTATAATCCAGGGACCGTACTTATTGGAATTGGGCTTAGTCATAATGATCACTCACCGAAAGTAACCTGTACCCGGGCCTTAATTCGGCCGGGTTTAGGGTGGGAAATCAGCCGTTTGATTTATTCGGAGCCGGGCTTTTCAAGAGGTTTCGGCCGGACGATGGCCGATTCCAGCCAGGCCGGCCGATCGGCGGCCGGCAGAGGCAGATTGCCGTAAACAATGGAACTGACCGAGGCGTTCTGGGTGTGGGACATCTCCCGGTGGCAGTCCCAGCAGACTTTTTTGTCCCCATTTAATACGGAATAATAGTCAGGGCCCATTTTGGTAAACTCGGTCACCAAAGGCGAATGACAGCGCAGGCAGTTTTCCAGCATGACCTGATTGGAGGCCTCCCTTGGTCTTATGACCTGGGCCTCGGGGCCGAAGGAGAACATGTATGAGTGATAAAGACCGTCAACTATTTTGTAGGACCAGAAGCGGAACGATGTATCCATGGGTACGTGGCAGTCATTGCAGTTTGCCCAGACATTGTGGGAACTTTTCAGCCAGGATTGATAATAGGGGCCCATGATATGACAGTTGGCGCAGACCGCCGGACGCTCGGAAAGGTAGGAAGAGGCTTTGGCTGCAACCAATGTATAAGAGCCTAAGCCGATGATCAGACCCAAAAGGCCGGAAACCAGCCATAACCAGATATAACTGCGCCAGGTTTTGTGAGTTGAGTCCATGGGAGACTCCTGTAAACGCTTAAGTCGGCTCAGGTGACTTAGTTATTCGGATCAATATAATATGTATTTCCCTTCTGAAGATATTTGCTTATTGCTCCCGGATTTATTCCGGTGCAGCGAGGCTGAAAGGCAATTTAATATTACAATACAATTTCCTGAAGATCAAGAGTAAATAAATAAGGCAGCAGCTATTTATTTGGAAATTTAAGGAATTCCGGCTTAGGATCAGACATTGTTCTATTAATTTAAAGGGTTTAGTGCTCCGAATGACAGAAATGCTTTTGGCTTATATGCAATAATATGGCTAAAATGGATTTGCTTATAAATACCGGAAGGAAACCCCGGCCAAAATAAGATATTAAAATCCTAATAGATGCAGGCGATATATGATATAGCTAAGTGAATTATAAAGGCCATAATATCAGCCAAGAAATCCGGAAATCGCTACCCGGCTGATATCTCAGGAAAGAAAAATTACTATTAATTTTCCGGGTTTAACTTATACTGAGACATGACATGGAGGCGGAGATAAAAAACTGGCCGTGAGGCGGCGGGCATGATATTTATCAAAAGAAAGAAATTAATGAGAAAAGTATGAGTGATTTTACATAAAAGATTACTTATGCGGCCCCAGGCCATAAAATTTTTCTCATTGGCCTTGACTGGGCCGCATTAAGACTTAACTTTAAGCTGCGGGCCTGACCGTTTGGAGGCTAAAAGGGCCTGTGCTATGATTGGGATAATTTTTGCCCCGGGAGGCTTTTGGATGCGAGCTGATGATTATAAAAATTCCCAGGCTTTGGCGGCTAAAGAACTGGCCGGGCTGGATCCGGCTGCAGTGGCCGAACGGGCCGGAGCCCAGTATGACGGGAGCCGGATCTGCCTGTCATTTTTAAATCGCCCCGTTTCGGTCTCCGTGCCCGGCTATCAGGTCAGATGGACCGACCAGAAGCCAGGCGAAGAGTTCAGCCTGACCGACGGGGTTTTGGTCCTCCATTATCTTCTGGGGGCCAAGGGCTTGGGTCCCAACGGGGAACTGGTGGCTTACCGCCAGATTCCTGGGGGCGAGTTTTATACGCAGGCTTTTCACCGGCGGGCGGAAATACCTCTGACTCAGGTTTTCGGCCACCAGCCGGGCACATTTTCCAAAGTAGCCCCTCTTTTGGGCGGTGTAGAGCGGCCGGGTCTGGGTGATGAGGCGGCCTCTTTCAGGGTTTTTCCCCATCTGGACATTCTGCTGCTTTTGCGCTACGGGGACGAAGAATTTGATCCCGAGGGTCAGGTTCTCTTCGATAAAGCCATTATCCACTATTTGAATATTGAAGACGTGGCCTGGTTGGGGTCAACTTTAGTCTACAGAATGATGGCTCTGGCCCGGGAAGTTTAGAAATATAACGGCCTGAAAATTTAAGTTTTTCGGGCGGAGGCAGTATGAAACTGGCAGTTTCCGGCAAGGGCGGAGTAGGGAAAACCACCCTTTCCGCCACTTTAGCCTATCTGTTTAAAGAACACGGTTCAAAAGTTCTGGCTATTGATGCCGATCCCGACGCTAACCTGGCCGGGGCTCTTGGCTTTAAGGATCTGACCGGCCTTAAACCTATATCCGAGATGACTGAACTGGTGGCCGAGCGGACCGGCAGCAACCCCGGGACGTACGGGACATTTTTTTCCATCAATCCCAAAGTAGACGATTTGCCAGATACCCTGGCCAAAGAGATAAACGGCATCCGTTTTATGACTTTAGGCGGGGTAAAAAAAGGCGGGGGCGGCTGTATCTGTCCGGAAAGCGTACTCCTTAAAAGTCTGGTTATGAATCTGGTCTTAAACCGCGACGAAGTGGTGATAATGGACATGGAGGCCGGACTTGAGCACCTGGGCCGGGCCACTTCCACCGGAGTGGATGCGCTGATTGTGGTCACGGAACCGGGCCAGAGGTCTTTGGAGACAGCCAGAATAGTCAAAAAACTGTCCGGCGATCTGGGACTTAAGAAGGTTTACGTTGTGGGCAACAAAGTCAGAAATCAGAGCGATAAGGATTTTATAGCCCAGAATGTGGGCAGTATTCCGATTTTGGGTTATATTCCTATGGCCGACAGTATAATTGACGCCGACCGGCTGGGCGCGGCTGTTTTTGAAAAATCTCCGGAAGCGGTTGAAGCCTGCCGGGAAATCTACGGTAAGCTGGTTAACCGTTAAACATTGAGGCTTTGGAGTCACTGTTGCCGAATGACGCTTTCAAGCTGCGCCGCCGTCCGATTTCGGACCGGGAAAAGACCGACATAAGACCGGTCTGGGCCATTGACGTGGACCGGATTCTGCACTCCAAAGCCTACACCAGGTATATTGACAAAACCCAGGTTTTTTATTTTTTAAAAAATGACCACATAACCCACCGGGTCCTTCATGTCCAGCTGGTCTCCCGCATTGCCAGGACCATCGGCGGACACATGGGCTTAGATCTTGATTTAATAGAAGCCATGGCCTTAGGGCATGACTTAGGCCATCCGCCTTTCGGCCATGACGGGGAAAAGTTTCTGTCGGAGCTGTGCCGGAAAGCCGGTTTAGGGCGTTTCAGCCATGCGGTGATGAGCGTCCGGTTTCTGGAGCGCCTGGAAAAAGGCGGCCTCGGTCTTAATTTGACTTTGGGTGTTTTAGACGGGATCCTCTGTCACGACGGGGAATCGGATTATGCCTCTTTAACTCCAATGGGTCCGGCTACGTTTGCCGAGTTTGACCGGCGTCTGGCCTTAAGAAGCCTAAACCCCAGCGCCTTAGTCAGTCCTATGACCAGAGAAGGATGCGTCGTCCGGCTGGCTGACTCCATCAGTTACGTGGGCCGGGATTTGGAAGACGCTGTGGAACTGGGGATTATCAGCCGGGCGGACTTGCCGGCAGACATTTCCCGGATTTTAGGCTCGACCAACGGCACGATTGTTTACCGGCTGGTGGAAGATTTGTTGAGACATTCGGCAGGGGATCCGGCTAAAGTGGCTTTTTCGCCGGAAATGGCTCAGGCCTTGCTGCATTTAAAAAATTTTAACCGTAAGCACATCTACTATAATGCCCGCATCAAACAACAGACTCCTAAAATACAAAAACTGTATGAAATTCTCTTCGAGACTCTGGTAAATGATTTTCACCGGGGCCCGGAACTGGAACCGGCCCGCCTTTTTCTGGAACGGCTGGATAGGGATTACCGGCAGGAGTTTTCGCCCGAGGAAATGGCCAGGGATTTTATGGCCGGCATGACGGATGAGTATTTTATTCACCTGGTAGAGGGCCTTCTTCTGCCCCAGTGGAATTTTGATTTCTTTAAGTAAGCTTATGTCAAATAAAGTATATATAGGCCGGGTGCCCATCGGCGGCGACAGTCCGTTGGTCCTTTTAGCCGGTCCATGCGTCATTGAAAACCGTGATGTGTTAAGACAGACCGCCGAAAAGCTTTTGGCCGTCACCCAAAAGCTGGGTTTGGGGCTGGTTTTTAAGTCCAGTTTCGACAAAGCCAACCGTTCGTCCATCAAGTCCTTCCGCGGCCCGGGTTTTGAGGAAGGCCTGGGGCTGCTTTCGGAAATTAAGAAAGAATACAATCTGCCTCTGGTCTCCGATGTCCATGAAACATGGCAGGTGGAACCGGCGGCCGGGGTTTTGGATTTAATCCAGATACCGGCTTTTCTGGCCCGCCAGACGGATCTTCTGCTCAGAGCCGCCGAATCCGGCCGTCCGGTGGAGGTTAAAAAAGGCCAGTTCATGGCCCCCGGCGACATGGGGCTCGTGGCCGCCAAAATGACTTCGGTTAAAAATTTCGCCGGCTTAATTTTGGTGGAGCGGGGGGTAAGTTTCGGGTACCATAATCTGGTGGTGGACATGCGTTCTTTGACTATTATGGCTAAAACCGGCTGGCCGGTGGTTTTTGACGCCACCCATTCCGTCCAACTGCCCTCGGCCGGACAGGAATCCTCGGGCGGAGAGAGGGAGTTTATTCCTGCTTTGGCCCGGGCGGCGGTGGCTGTCGGGGTAGACGGGGTGTTTTTAGAGACCCACCCTTGTCCTCAAAAGGCGTTATGCGACGGACCTAACCAATGGCCGACGGAAGATCTGGAAAAATTAATCCAAAGTTTAGTAGCCATAGACCGTCTGGTGAAACCGGAGAGGTACTGATGGAAATTTCCCCAAAAGGCCCGGCAGTATGCCGGCTCCGCTGGATTGGTTTTGATGTTGACGGGGTCATGACCGACGGCGGCATTATTATCAGTGATCAGGGCCAGGAAACAAAAAGATTTCACAGCCGTGACGGTCATGCCTTGAAAATGCTAATCCGGGCTGGCTTTAAAGTGGCCATTATAACGGGCCGGAAAAGCCGGGTCGTGGAGCTGAGAGCCAAAGATCTGGGCATTGAGGAAGTTTATCAGGGCGTCTTTGACAAATTGGCCGTTTACAATGAGGTTCTGATCAAGCACGGTCTGGAAACTTCTGAGACGGCTTTTGCCGGCGATGATGTGGTCGATCTGCCGGTACTGCTCAGAGCCGGGGTGGCTATGGCTCCGGCCGATGCCTGTGCCGAAGCTCTCGCGGCCGCCCATTTTGTGTCTCCTTCCAAAGGCGGCCACGGGGCGGTTCGTGATATGGCCGAATTTATTCTGAAAGGCCAGGGACGGTGGGATGAGCTCATTGCCCGTTACCGAGTCTGAAGCTTATCCGGAGGATCGCCTTCTCAATTTAAGACGTGAGGCTCAGGATCTGCCCTCTTCGCCGGGGGTCTATCTGATGGCTGACAAAAATAAAGAAATTATTTATGTCGGTAAAGCCAAGGTCCTGCCCAGGCGCGTGTCCAGCTATTTCCAAAAGACTGGTCTGACTCCCCGAATTTCTTTAATGGTCAGCTTGGTTGACTCTTTCGAGTATGTGGTCACGGCTACGGAAAAAGAGGCTTTGATTTTAGAAAGCAGCTTAATAAAAAAACACAGGCCCCGCTTTAATGTTATTTTCCGGGATGATAAATCCTATCCCTCCTTAAGGCTTAACCAGAAAGAAGATTACCCTTATCTGGAAATAGTTCACCGGCCGGTTAAAGACGGCTCGGTTATCTTCGGGCCTTTCCCGTCGGTCGGGTCTTTGCGGGAAACGGTCCGTCTGGTAAACCGCTTGTTTCCTTTGCGGAAATGCCGCCGGCCGGAAGTCAAAAAAGCCGTCCGCCCCTGCCTTAACTACCAGCTGGGCCGCTGCGCCGGCCCCTGTCGGCCGGAGATGACCAAAGAAGAGTACCGGAGCATTGCCGATGAGGTCAGGCTGTTTTTTAAAGGTCAGTCCAAAGAGATAAAAGACAGCCTGACCGGCGGCATGAAGGAGGCGGCCGAGAGACTGGATTTTGAAACAGCGGCCAAATTACGGGACCGCCTTAGGGATTTGGAAAAAACTCTGGAGCGCCAGGTCGTGGCCAAAGCCGGTGGCGGCGACCGGGATGTCTGGGGATTGGCCGAACGCGGCGGGCTGGCCCAGGCGGCGGTCTTACTGATCCGGGACGGGATAGTTATAGGCTGCCAGCCGGTCTGGGCTGAAGGCCAGGAAACGGCCGGCCTGGTTTTACTAAGCCTTCTGACCCAGTTCTACGGCCGGGGCAATTTTATTCCTGCGGAAATATGGCTGCCGGGTTCACTTTCGGATGAAGACAGGGACAACCTGGCCGGCTGGCTGAAAACCCTGTCTTCTGAGGTTACGGTCACCAAAGCCCGGGGCGGAGACGGCCGGAAAATTCAGGTCATGGCCGAGGAAAACGCCCAGGCCGCCTTGGAAGAGCGCTTAGAGAAGATCCTCTCCACCCGGGGTGTTATGGTGGAGCTGAAAGCCCGCCTGGGTCTGGATATAATCCCACGCCGGATAGAGTGCTTCGATTTGGCCCATATCCAGGGACAGGCTCCGGTGGCCGGTTTGGTGGTCATGGAAGAGGGGGATTTTAAAAAAGACGCCTACCGGCGTTTTAAAATAAAAACGGCCAAGGGCGGTGACGACTACGGAGGACTCCGGGAAGTCATTCAGCGGAGGTTTCAGCCGGATAAAGATCCGACAAAATGGGCCCGGCCGGATCTTCTTTTAATTGACGGAGGCCGGGGTCAGCTTTCGGCGGTCACGGCTGCTTTTGAGGAACTGGGAGTCAAACCGCCGCCTCTGGCAGGCATTGCCAAAGACCGGACCGAGGGAGGCCCTGACCGGATCTTTTTGCCCGGCCGGAAAAATCCGGTCGATTTTAAACCGGGGGCGGCCGGACTTATGATACTGGCCAGGTTAAGAGACGAGGCTCACCGCTACTGCCGCTCTTATCACCATCTGTTAAGATCCAAAGACATGCTTCAAAGTCTCTTTGACGGCCTGAAAAATTTAGGTCCGGTCCGGAAAAAAGCTTTAATCGCCCGGTTTGTCTCCCTGGAGGAACTGGCTCAGGCTCCGGATGCGGACATTCTGGCCGTAGCTCCCCTTACTCCGCCGGTTTTGAATGAATTAAGAAAAAGGGTCGCCAATCTTCTGGCCGGAACAATCCCCCGGGCCCCAGGAGATGCAGAGCAGAACGAAGAAGGCGGCGATTAGAAAAAGTCTTCAGATCATTAATTCCAGTCTGTATAAATTTTCCGGCCGTTATCAGGATCAGGCAGTACCCGTCCGGTGCCGTGTTCAGCGGCCCGGACTCAGTATAAAATGGAGGTCAGGCTGAAACATTTACACCTGAAATGTAATTTTGAAACAAGATACCATGTCATTTTATTCAGATAAGAGCGATATTAAGCCTTAAAAAGGAAAGTAAAAAACAGGATTATTGTCAGACGGGCATTTTTCCTGCCGGTTTTTAGCTTGACAGGGAAGAAGAAGCGGACAAAATTCAGTAAATAACGCCACGCCCCTTAGAGTGTCAAAAAACTGGCTTATGCCGCCTGTACAAAACAGGCATAAATCTGTTAAGAAATATTAAAATTATGCTTTAGGTATTTTTTTGGGGGAAATTTTTCCTTTAATTTGCGTTGCGATTGATGAAGGTAACTGATAAAGTGGTCGCTAAAACGGCGAGCAGAAAATACTGGGTATCCATGGGAGCGAAAATAATAAAGGAGGATGGAAATTTAGTCTTTGAGTGAAGGGAACCGGACATTAAAACCCCGGTAAAAGTTCGGACCTTAGAAACTATGGGGGACTGTGCCGTAAAAACCGGTAAAAAAGCGCCCCAATGACTGAAATGAATAAAGGAAAATTTATTTTGAAAGAATCAATCTGTCCGGCCGGAAGCATTTGCTGCTCTTTGAATGCCGCATATATGCCTCCTAGGAAATGAGCCCATGACCGAACAAGCTACGTATAAGCCGGCCTTTAACATTACTTCACAGCTCCTGAACCTGGTGGCCGAGACCGCTGAGGATGTGGGCCGTTACAGTTCTCTAAGCGAAGAAAAATTGACCCCGTCTGTAAACCGCATCAGAAGACTCAGAGCTGTCCGGTCTTCTGTGGCCATTGAAGGCAATACTTTAACCATGGATCAGGTCTTAGAGGTTATCAGAGGGGAAGAATCGGCCGCCTCTCCTCTGGAGGTGGAAGAGGTCAAAAACGCCTTTGCCGCCTACGAGGCCATGGATTCATGGGACTATTCCTCTCAGGAAGACCTTCTGGCTGCTCAAAGGCTCATGACTTCGGGCTTAATGGAAAAGCCGGGTCGGTTTCGCTCCTCCGGGGCGGGCGTTTATAATGGCGATGAATTGGTCTATACGGCCCCTTCAGCCGAAAAGGTGCCGGGTCTGGTGGCTGGACTTTTTAACTGGCTGTCAGCAACTCCTGACCATCCTCTGGTGGCGGCCTCGGTTTTTCATTATGAGCTTGAATTCATTCATCCTTTTGAGGACGGTAACGGCCGTATGGGCCGGCTGTGGCAGACGCTGATTTTGGGGGCCTGGAAGCCGCTGTTTGCCTGTTTGCCGGTGGAAGCGGTTATTTTTGATAACCGTTCAACTTATTACCGGGTTTTGGGCGAGTCCGACCGGCTGGGCCATTCGACCCCGTTTTTGGAATTCATGATTTGGGCTGTTGGCGAGGCCCTGAGGAATAACCAGAAAATCGACCCGGACGATATGGTAATGGAACAAGTCGGCCGTGTTTTAAAAGTTCTGTCCCAAGCTGATGGCCCGTTAACCGCTCTGGAAATTATGGCCGGGCTGCATTTGACCCACCTTCACGGTTTTCGGACTAATTTTTTGAACCCGGCTATGGAAAGAGGTTTAATTGAACGGACAGAGACGAAGTCGCCTACCAATCCCAACCAAAAATACCGGCTTAAAGAGAAATAGTTTAAATGGCTGAGATGAGAGCCAAAGGATCCGGACTTGTGCCGGTTCGTCCGGGATTAGCCGGAGTAAGAAGCTGAGAGGTTTTTATCTCGCTAAGTGAAAGTCTCTGGGCTTTATGGCTTGGTACAATAATCTGTGGCCAATTCTTCTGCCATCTGCCTTAAGCTTTTGATAAACAATTGAAAACTCTGAGATGAGTTGCGCTCAATATCCATAAGTTCAGCGATTGCTCTGGCTCCGGATTGCTGTTCATAGCGTGGAAAATGCTTACGCAGTCCGTCTTTTGCGTTAACAATGGTATCGGGGTCTCGGTACTTGCTTTTATTTCCAATCTGGCGTAATTTGGCTCTCCCTAAAACTGCCTCTACCGCCTCTAGGTCGCCCCAGTATCAGGACTCAAGCTCAGTACACGCAATTCTGACTGTCACATCATTACGAATTTGCTTACATATATCTTTGAGTCTAAGCTTTAATCTATGACAGTCCCAACTGTCTTTGTCATGTGCTACGATAAAACGCGAGTCGGGAATGTTCCATGATCTTAGTGTCTTAGGAATGTGCCTTTCAAGATCTTGTTTGCCTTGATGGGGAATTATATTAAAATTTAACTTGAGGTAGTATCTATTTATAAGTATTTCAAGAAATATTTTCATAGATCTTTCTTCGGTGAGTATGACAAGCATCAGCACTGCACCTCAATTAATAAATGCTACTTAATTAACAAGTCGTGATTCCATAAGTAGCCGAGCGAATCACCGCCGGCTACTAACGCCCTGATTTGGTCGTTGTCTATTGCCCGTTGAATTGTGGTATAGCTGTCATCACCCTTGCCCATGCAGTACAGTTCTTCCAGTCGTACGCCTTCAAGTAAATCTGGCGAATGGGTTGAGATGAATACCTGTCCGTAATCATTGCCGTCATCGCTTACGGAATATTGCCTGAACTCTTCGATAAGCCCTCCGAGAAGTTCCGGATAGAGGTGATTTTCCGGCTCCTCAACGCATAACAAGGTATGGCGCTCCGGATCGTTTAGCAGCAACAGATAGGTGAACATCTTAATTGTCCCGTCAGACACATAGGTAGACACGAACGGGTCAGTAAAATTGCTGTCCTGAAAGCGCAATAAAATCCTGCCATCGTCAGAAGTTTTCGCTATAACATTCTTGACTCCTGGAACGCGTTCGGCCATACGTTTTAAAATTACTTCGAAACGCTCAGGGTAGTTTTCAATCATATACTGCGCAACAGACGCTAGGTTGTTGCCTGTGCGCGAGAGATGCGGGGAGAATTCAACTTACGAATTTCACGGGCGTCACCAAGGTGAAAATCAGACACAAACCAGTCCTCAGTCAGACGGCATAATTTTGACACAGCCACAAAATCCGTCATATTGCCTAAAGCCTTTAAAGCGAGAATATGGGGAGAGTTGAGATTACGCTTTTTGCGGGCGGCTGCTTTTACTGACGAGTAATCTGTCAGCTCCCCTTCGGCGGCAAATCCTTTCCCCTCGTGAAATTCCAGGACGTGCCACAGCGGACCTTTGCTGCCGCGTCGAAATTTCAGGATTTCAGATTTCACTATAGGCAACGATTTATCATTAAGATCTATTGATAACTCATAGATAATGAGCGGTTCATTTTTTTGCGGACGAAATTTTATAGAAAATGAAATATCTCCGCTCTGATCGCGGGAAATTACTTCCTTAAATCCGCCGAGAGATTGCAATGCTGTTTTTATATCTCCGACAAGGGCTTGTTTCAGAAACCCGAACACGTCAAACAGAGTTGTTTTGCCTACGCCATTACGCCCGATAAATACCGCCGGATTTCCAAAAAAAGCGATTTACTGCCTCAGATGCGGGGATCGAGCTGAAGCTTCCTTATCCCTCGAATTAGAGGTTACTCTGTCTACTGGTTTTTTGAGGCTGTTTCATATAGGACTAAAAATGCCCACTGGCCCGATTAGCAGCAACGCGATTTTTCAACGAAACCTTTAATTGTAATATTCGGTTCGATCCCCGCATACTTTTCCATATCACGATGGTCAGAAGTGACAGGTACTCCACGGCAGAGAAATATTTGCACAACGCAAAAGAGTCAGCGAGTGAGGCCATATATGACAACTTAAATCGAGCTGATTTCAAAAAAAGCAGATTGCTAATGCCAGATATTGCTGTTATCAGGTTATTCTTAACCTCCTTGATGGCTCTGTCAGCTGTTGGATTGCCAAGTGAGCGCAAATATCGCAATAGACTTCGAGAAAATTAATGTTGTGTATAAAAATCCGTATTTTACCTGTTCTAGCTTGGGCAACATCTTACCCTGTTTCATCAGTAAATTAAGCCGCTAAAGCTCAGGCGTAAAACAAACATACTGTATTCATTCTTCCCTTTTTTCCTCAGCCCGTTTTAGCTCTGAAAACCTTTCCGCAGTGAATTCCTGGTTGTCCGCGAGCATTTCACGCAAAGAAGTTCTAAATGATGCTTTTTTCAGTGACAGGCTGAATAGCTAAGGTAAAACCCTGTTTACGAGCCAATACTTTAGCTGAGTTAAATGTTTTCTTGATGAGTTCCGGAAAAACGTCCGCACTCAATATTTATCAGTCATTGTCAATGCCATCCTGCCTAACCCAAGTTGGACAGTGAAATTTTTTTTTGGAGGGGCAGAAAATGCTAACGTGTTGAAAATACGTGGTTTTATTTCATGGGATGGGGTGATTTTTGCTTTTTTCCTCCAAAATGTTGTGAAACCTAAAGCTTTTTTAGCAGATTAATCCCTTGACAATACAAGCTTCCTATAATATTGTTGTTGTCAAACTAGGGGACCTTATGTATTTTAGAACT
>JAISEL010000065.1 GCA_031264185.1 Deltaproteobacteria bacterium | reverse complement strand
TGGAATTACTTTAACACATGATGAGGTTGTTGTCAAGAGCTTTAGAACAAAATCTAGGATTTTTACGGATTATTCAACATTTGTTGATTTCCTCGTCATGTGTCACCGGGAATCTGGGTTATTATTAACCAGTTATTATTTATCTGATAAAACGGTATTTATTTTTTATTAGATCAAACGCACGCTCTCCTCCTTCGAGAATTTCACATATATGTGTCTGAATTCCTTTTGCATTTAAAATACCGGCTTGTTTTTCTCCATCTCAATCGGTTGCCGGGAAATTGTTTTCAATTGAACCTCCTCTGTATTCAATCAAAGCGATACGCTTTGTTAGGCGAATTCTTACCGTGCTGATTTACAATAATGACAAGTTCCGCATCACCTCCTAATACGATATTCACATTGTGAGTTACCGTAATAATTTGCCGGTCAATTTTTTTTGAGAAACTGGATTAATTCATCTTAAGCTTATATATTCTTTTTTTATATAATGAATTTCATCCTCAATATCATCTGATAGTTTTCTATAAGAATCATATTATCAGGCAAAAAAACTAAATATAATTTATTTTCCTGCTAAATTATTTTTTTACCAGCATTTTTAATTGGTTTGTTTGTTTTACTGTTATTTTTATGATTATTATTGCCTGCAGATATATTGTTTTGTAAATTCCTTATGCACAGCATAAATCCATCTGCTTCAATATAAAAGGCACCTTCTTTTTTGACTTTTAAAAAATTTATATTATATTTTATACTAAATTTATTGTATATTTCTTTAAATTATCTGCTTTTATTAATATAATTTTCATAAACTAATTCTCCAATGTGAGAACTAACGTTTCTGATAGTCTCTTGAGTTAAATCAACTTTTAACACTATTTTTGTAATTATACTTGCTTTATCATATAATAATTGATCTGCTGCCCTCTGCGAAATTTCAATCATTGCGTATTTTAAATGGCAACTTATTGATTCCTAAGTACTCGTCAATAGGATATATAGATTTGATATATTCAAAAATATATAGCTTATCATAGTCTTTCTTGGCTTTTAGACGTAAAACATATCTTTTAAGCTAAATATATATTAATAATTACCAAAATTCTTTTATATTTTCTGTTATTATATAATATGGTACCTTTATAACTATAAATATTATTATAATAAGTTAATAATATTGATTATTGTATGTTTAATGGTGAATAATCAACTCAATCAATAAAATATGAACTTTTGCAGAACATTAGTTAATAATAGTTCCTATTTATAAATTTTATTATCTTCATTAAAGTTAATGTTTAGAATATTAGTTAAAAAAGTTATAACAGCAGTACTCAATGAGCTGGCATACCCTTCAAGATCAGGAAGTATGTTCTCAATGGCTGTTTCAATTTCAGACGGAGTGAGAGTAACGGATTCAGAATTGTTGGCTTCAGGCTCTTTAAGATAAATACTCATTCAAAGCAAAGTCCCTCCAAAAATATAGGGCCTGCGTGAAGAGCATATCACAAGATTTAGATTTACACATCTTTTATTTTGGATCTGCCAAATCCATCCTGGATCTTTCCATCCATTGGTGAATCCGAAGCTTGACAGGGTAACGACATGACATAAAAACGCGTTTTATGATCAAGACCGGCCAAAAGATTCGTTCTTTCCAGTTGGCATGCTTTTTTACTGGAATAACTTCGTTTCATAGCCGCAAAATATTTTTTGGAGCCCCCAAACAGCAAAACAAAACCGCAAACAGACATAAGTCAAAAAGACATGAGCGATTGAAACTGATAAATTGGGAGAAAACAAACGGCCGGGAAACATTGAGGCTTTAAGGCTATAAGACTTAAAGGCTTTGAGCTTTTTCGGTCAGAACGAATTTTCCGGCTTAAAATGCTGTAACAGACGATCCGCATCCGGCGGAATATTATAACTGCCATTTGACGAACAATTCCAGCCGGCCAATTATTTGGCGGACAAAAACCCGGGTCTTCAGGCTGCAAAAGACCCGGGCTGTCTCATAATTTCCGGCCCTTCTGAAAAGCCGCCAGGGTCAGGTTATCTTAAATAGCCAGCGCAGTTGATGTGATAAAGGGTTCGGTCGCTGACCAAAGAAACGCAGTTCACAGGAATATTAGAGATATCCCGGGCCCAGGCTTTTTCGGCCTCCACCCATCTTTGCTGGAACGGCTCATAAATCCTTTTGGGAGCGGACGACCGGCGGACTCTGGTCTGAGACTGAGCCTGAGGCTGATCTTTTTCTATTTTAGCCTCCCCCGGTCCGGCCGGAACTCTGGTCGGGCTGGGTTCGCCGGGCAGGTTCTGCAAAGAGCCGGAATTGGGAGACTGAGCCCCCGCTGTCGGCGGCCCGGCCTGAGCCGGGGCTGTTTCGTCGCCGGAGAACATGTTCAAAAGCAAGCGGTCCGGATCGTCAGCGGAGACCGACGGACTGGGCCCGGTCGGGGCCGGGGGCACCTGCGCCGACTGGCCGGGGTTTTGGCGGTCAAAATCCAGATCCTCAAACGGCTGGGCCGAAGCCGGGGCGGTCATGACCAGAAAAGCCGCAATTACGGCCGCAAAGAGCCCTGAAAAATATTTCATGTTTACTACTCCGGGGGCATCGGTCGAAAAAGGCCTTAAAAAGATTTTTCCAAATTGTTCCCGCATATGGGACTACTGACGATTAAATACTAAACTAAATAAATTCTTAAGCCAAATTAAATTTTCAGCCCCAACAGCTTGTATCCAAAAACTTCACAGTCTTAACCTATTGAGTTTAGAGATTATTTCAGCCTTATTAATGTTCCGGACGAACCGGACCGCCCGAAGACCTAAAGCTGCCCCATACCTGAAGCCTGTCCGAATTTCTCCGGGTTAGGCGGCAGGCGGCCGCCGTCCTTTTAACAAAAAGTTAATAAAAAGCAAATATTATCATAATTAGTGCTATTTTAGATTTAAACGACTTAATTTTCGTCTTTTCAGTCCTATCTTCATCTTCAGACTCTGAGGCCGTTTTTCCGATCTCCAATGATTGTATTTTCAGGCAGTCTGTCAGCCAGGCTGACCGCCTCACGTCCCGCCTCCATGAGGCCGGAGCCCTCAAGTCAGCAGGCGGTCCGGCCACCAGAAAGTTCAGCTGCCTGCATGCATATGCTTAAAAAATAAAGGCGGCAGGCAATAAGGAACAGCTGTCAGAGCCTTTCTAAAACAACCGGCCGGCAACAGTCAATTTCAAAACGCACCAGTCCGTTCGGATCCAATATCACGGCCCGGCATCCTTACCGGAAAATTCCAGCTGATGAACCAAAAATACGCAATTAAACCAAAAATTTTTATGGGCGTGGAAAAATCTGCGGCTCTCCGGCTGTCTTTAATGGCTGGCTGTTCCCATGAAGCTGAGAGCCTCTCGGTTCTGAGGCCAGTCCCGAAGTCCGGAGAGGCAGCCGGTTTTCGGGCCCAATCTCTATACTCAGGGAAAACCTCCGGTCTCAGTCATACCGGAACTTAAAGCAGGATACAGGGAGCAACTTTCAGACAGGCGAGAGCATCCGGGAAAAATCAAGAAAAGCCGGGCCCCGGCCGGCAAGCAGCCTGTCCGTGCCTGTTGGTCTTTTTACCCCGCTGTCTTTTTACTCCTTTCGAAAACGGCCTTATTTTCTGCCAGCTGCGCAATTTTTCCTGAATCAGAGGCGCCATTGTGCTGAGAGTAAGACAATGGCCAGCGGCCGCTTTCGGCAGTCTGTCAAGATCCCGGCAGGCCAGGTCAAACTCTTCCGGCCCGGTCCAGTCGGCTTCAGACAATTCCGGCTGGCTGGCGGCAGCCGGATAAGCCGCCAAAAACTTCTTCAGGTAATGCACCGGCCGCCGCTTATCACCGTTTAAGCAAAGATATTCCGGCCCTAAAAAAGTGACCCTTCTGAGCGAATACGGAGTTGCGAAAGCTTGAGGTTCAGCCGTTGCTGTGGTATACTCTTAAAGGTTCGATGCAAAGATTTAAATCAGCCCGAAGGCCCCAGGATTTTTCCCATGGCCCTCACAGGCTGATCCGAAAAGGAGTCTGCTGTGAGTGACGTAAAACAGATGCCTGTCGGGAGCGCCAATTTTGAAGCGATTCGCCGAGGCAACTTTTTTTACGCTGACAAGACCGAACTTCTGCACGGACTGATCGGAGGGATTACTCCTTATTTCCTTTGCCGGCCCCGCCGGTTCGGCAAATCTTTAATGCTGAGCGCCTTGGAAGCCATTTTAAAAGGCCGGCGGGAGCTTTTCGAAGGACTTTGGATCGACAGCCATTCAGATTATGACTGGACACCCAAACCGGTCATTCATCTTTCCATGTACGGGCTGGACACCCGCAGCATAGACACAATGATAAATTCGTTAACTGCTCTAGTGCGAGGAGCCGCCAGGGCGGGAAAAGTGACGTTTGAAGCCGACAACAGCACTCCGTCAGGCCTGTTCAGGGAGCTGATTGACAGACTGTCTGATAAATACGAGGGACGTCCCGTGGCGGTACTCATAGACGAGTACGACTCACCAATTCTGTCCAAAATTGCCAAACCCGATTTGGCGGACGAGATACGGGAGGTTCTCAGCAATTTCTATGGTGTCCTGAAAGCCGCTGAAGAGCATCGCGGTTTTACCTTCATCACCGGGGTGACTAAATTTACGAAAGCTTCCATTTTTTCCGCCCTCAATAATCTGAAAGATTTAACTCTTGATGCGAACTACGCCAGCATCTGCGGTTTTACTCTTAAGGAATTCGACACCTTGTTTGAAATGTTCGGCCCTAAAATTCTGGCCGGATTTCAGGCCAACGGCTCCCTGCCCCATGAGGCCTCTTTAGGCGACCTGAGAGCCAGGATTTTGGAATGGTACGACGGCTATTCCTGGGACGGGGAAACCAGAATACTCAATCCCTGGTCAACCCTCCATTTTTTTTCCGAAATGGGGTTCAGCGATTACTGGCTGACTTCCGGCCCTCCTTCCTTTATGGATTCTCTGGTCAGAGAGAGCCGGATGAATTTTTCCTCAATGAAAAACGTCCCTTACCTCACTGACTCAATGAATGCCGTGGATATCGGAAAGTTCGAGACAAAAGCCATGTTGTTCCAGGCCGGGTATCTGACCGTAAAAAAGGTCAATAAAAAAGTGGAGCCAAAAGAGTTTTATTTGGGCTATCCCAACCTGGAAGTGGAGGCGGCCGTAGCCAGGAATTTCTTTAACTTTAACAGCCCCTTTGAGGGGACTTTGCTTAAAAGAAGTCAGGCCAGGGCGGTCCTGAATTTTCTGCTTCAGGGAGACACCTCAAAATTTCAGGCCGCTTTTGAAAGCATTCTGAGGGACATTAATTATCACCTGCATCTGCCCTATGAATCCTTTTATCAGACAGTCTTTCAATTAGTCCTGGATCTGGCCGGCCAAATTTACGATTCCGAAGGCTCGGTCAGCGACGGCCGGTACGACCTCCATTTCAGGGCTTCGACCGGGGATGACTACGTCATCGGGCTGAAGCATGTTCCGGCTCCTGAAGATGACGCTGCGGAAAATAAAAAAACGGCCCGGACTGATAAGCCTAAGGCTAAAAACCCGCAGCTGGTCTTCAAGCGCCTTCAAGATAAGATGAGCAGGGCGGCCCAAAGCGCTATGACCCAGATGGATTCCAGAAAATACGCCCTAAAATTTCAAGGAGGCGGCAATACAATCTATAAGGCGGCTTTAGTTATCGGCGGCCGTACCAGCGTGTTATTCGCTTTGGAAAAGGCTCAAAACTGGTCCGCAGAGAACTTAGACCATGATTTTTAAAAGAGGCCAAAATTTACGGTCAGTACAACTTCAAGCTCTTTGAGGCAAAGAGAAACCGCTACCCTGTCCCGGCCGGATTAAGTCCGGGCAGAGACCTGACTGCCAGTTCCTCCGCCGCCACGGAGCCTGACAGTCCAGTCCTTCACCCATCTGTGATGGAGGTAAATTCTGGGGCAGCAGCAGAGACTTTTCAGAGGGCCGTAAAGGCGCAGACGGTACCAAACATAAGTCTGGCCGGTCAGCAGTTCATGAGCTGGACCAAGACAAGGACATAAGTGAACCCAAGCGGCAGATCAAAAGGCCGCATTTCTCTGAGGAGCCGAAACTCCGGCTTAAACCGGCCGGTCCATCCTGCCCGTAACCAAAAAAGGCGGCAAAGGAGGCCATGAAAAGCCCTGTGCTTCCTGCAGACAACAACTTTGGCAGACCAGTACTGAGACAAATTCGGCCGACGGGTCAGGACCCATAAAAAACACCGGCAAATAATCAGATATCCCAGGCAGGAACTTCCCGCAAACCCTTTAGGTTGAAATGAAGAGGAGAGCACGATGAGTGATATAATGAAACTGCCCGTCGGGATAGACGATTTCAAAATAATTCGCCGGGAAAACTTATTTTACGCTGACAAGACCGAACTTCTGCACCAATTGGCCGGAAACGACATTACTCCTTTTTTTCTTTCCCGGCCCCGCCGATTCGGCAAATCCTTAATGCTGAACGCCTTGAAGGCCATTTTAAGAGGCCAGCGGGAGCTTTTCAAAGGACTCTGGATCGATAGCCGCCCGGATATGACTGGACGCCCAGGCCGGTCATTCATCTGAGCCCGAAATCAACCGCCACGGGCAGCGTCAGGAAAGTCCAATCCGATTTGCTCACGAAATTGAAAAAATAGCCGAAGATGAAAATCTGGAGCCCATTGGCCGTTCGCCGGATGCTTTTTTCTATTCGCTGCTCCATGAACTCAGCAGAAAATACGGCCGGAGAGTTGCGATACTCATCGATGGGTACGACTTCCCGGTTCTGTCCAACATTGCCAAGCCTGAATTGGCCGGCAAAATGCAGAATTTTCTCACCAATTTTTACGGTGTTCTGAAAGCCGCTGAAGGACAGCGCGGTTTTACCTTCATCACCGGGTCGGCCAAATTTACCCGAACCTTCTATTCTTCCGCCTTAAGCAATCTCCATGATTTGACTCTTGATGAGAACTACGCCGGTATCTGCGGTTTTACCCTTAAGGAATTTGATTCCTTGCTGGAAATGTCCGGGCCGAAAATTCTGGCCGAATTTCAAGCCAAGGGCAGCCTGCCCCGGGAGGCTTCCTTAACTGTAGTTCCCTAATGTTTTTTCTAACCACAAATATAAATTTTGGGCAATATCTTAAAAAATCCGATATTTTCGACTCTTTAGTATAATATTTCTCTTAACATTAAAAAATTTTGGTGCTATTCTGTGGATAGAATTTATTCTAACCTTAGGAGCACAATATGTACATCGCCTATGACATTAAAAATGGGGTTGAATTCGCTAAGCTATACACCTAAATACGCCACGGCAAAGTGACGTCAAAAGATTATGTTAACCTTGGCCGTGTACTGGACAAGGAGGCTGGGATCTGCCGGAACAGCAAAAGGGGAGTGTTCACTTATAACATTCATAATAATGTTTATGGAAAACCTCCAGCGTCATACGTTCCAGATCCAGCACATAAAATTCGGGAAAAGCTTATACTAGACTTCGGCGATACTTTTCTGTTAAATAGTTTCATCGCAAAATCT